>JAEURL010000389.1 GCA_016789165.1 Anaerolineales bacterium
GCGCGGCGCGCGGATCAGCCGCGGTCTCGGCCGGCAGCGGCAGCACCACGGTGAAGGTGTGCGGCTGGTTGGCCGTGCCCAGGGCCAGCTCGCGCCCCAGCCGGCCGCCAGCGCCCAGGCGGAAGTTCTGGCCGCCGTGCTCCACGATGCGCGGCCGCCGGTCGGCGAAGATCTCCAGGTAGTCCTGCAGGCCGGCCCGCGTGCCGCGCCGGCGATAAAGCGAGACGGCCGCCCGCAGCAGGCGCCGGCGCTTGGCCTCCGGCCAGCGCTCGTCCAGGGTCAGGTTAACCCAGGTGGCCAGCCAGGGCAGCAGGTCCGGCGGCGCGGTGCCGGGGTCAAAGTAGCTGGGGATCTGGTCGATGCGCTCGACGATGGGCGCCCAGAAGCTCTCAAACAGCATCAGGAAGCGGCCCATGAATTCGTCCGATTCCTGGTAAAGCGCGGGCAGGTGCTTGATGTAGCGGCCCTGCGCGGCCACGGCCACGCTCAGCGCGCGGCTGGTCAGCCGCTCCGGCTCGGCCGCGCCGGCGCGCTCCGCCAGCAGGGCCGTGCTCTCCAGCTCCAGGTTCTGCTCGGTGGGCGCCACCACACAGTGCACGCGAAACTCAAAGCACTCGCCGGCCGCCACCGCGCGGGCCAGGTCCCAGAGGACGTAGCGGGCCTCGCCGGCCTGGGCAAAATCGGGCGGCGGGCCGGCGTAGTTGTCCGAGGCATGGGCGTCGCCGGGCCGCAGGCCCTCCGGCAGCCCCAGCTGCAGGCGGAAGCCGGCCGGCGCGGCGGCCGCCGCCGTGACGCGCGCCAGCAGGATGACGGCCTCGCCCGGATAGCGGCGGTAGGCGTCGGCGGCCAGGTCCAGGTCCAGGGCGGCCATCGGCTTACAGCTCCACGACCTTGACGCTGTGCTCCAGTGAGCACAGCAGCGCATGGGCCGGCAGGTCCAGCCGGCGGCCGTCCAGGCGCAGCAGCGCCGGGGCCTCGCCCTCGCCGGCCGCCTTCTCGGTGAGCGGGTTGACCGGCCGCTGCGCCAGGCGCACGTCCAGCACGTGCTTTACGCCCGGCACGCGCTGGATGAGCATATAGACCTCGGACACGAACAGCGTGCGGCCGAAGGGCCAGCCCTCCCAGTTCGGTCCCAGGCCGGCCTCGGCCGCCTCGGCTTCGTCGGTGAGGGCCAGCGGCGAGAGGAATTGGCGCAGGCGCTCGGCCACCTGGGCGCTGACGGCCTCCGGGGCGAAATACTCGGCCACCGCGATCTCGGCCTCCACCCGCACGCCCACGTAATCGGGCTCGCGCAGGCGCAGCGTGGTGGAGAGCAGCCGGTACTGATCGAGATGGGTCTGCACCAGGCGGGCCAGCTCCGGCTCCAGATAGAGCTTGCGCAGGTCGCCGGCGCGCAGGCTGTCGAAGGCGGCCGGGACCACCAGGACCTCCATCACGCCGGGCGGCACGGCCCGGTCGTCCGGGCCGGACGGGGTGCGGCACTTGGCGCGCGCCACAGCCCGGCTGGCGCCGCGCGCCAGGTTCTCAAAGTCCTCGGCGGTGACGGCGCGCTGCTGCGAGCGCACCTCGCGCCGGGCGCGCTGCTTGGCCTCGGCCAGGCTTTCGGCATCACGCCCGCCCTCCGCCTGGTCAAAGTTGACCACGCGGTCCACGTACGGCAGGGCCGCCTTGAGCACCTGCAGCTTGCCGGCCGGCACGTTGCCCACCGCGCCGCCGCCGGAGCGGTAGCGGGTGAAGACGATGGCGCGGCCGGCCTCCGGCACGCGCCCGTACTGGCGCACCTGGCCGTCGGCCTGGCGGATGCTGGGGCCGAAGCTCACCTCGCCGCTGGCCGTGTCCAGCCGGAAGTGCCGGTCAAAGCGGTCGGAATGGGCGAAGTCATCCACGGCCGCCCAGGGCACAGCCACGGTCTGGCCGTCACGGACCTCCTCCACCTCCACGTGCTCGCCCGCCGCCAGGCCCAGCACCGGGGCGTTCAGCAGGCGGAAGGTCTGGCCGGCCTCGCCGCTGCTCGCGCCCAGGCGTTCGCCGCGGACGATGACGGCGTGGGTGGCCGGCGTGGTGGCCCCGATGGTGTAAGCGGCCAGCTTGAGGATCTGCGGCGACTCGGTGTACATGCCCTGCTCGGGCCGGCGCTGCTCCACGCGGCAGCGCACCCACTGCGCCAGCCGGCCCTGGACCTGCGCGGCGCGCAGGCCGAGCGGCAGGTAGAAGGTCAGCCGGCCGCGCTCGTTGTTCAGGCCGCCGGTGGTGTCGTCTTCGCCGGGCCGCCGGCTGGGCGTCAGCTCCTCCCAGCGGCCGTCGCCCACCGAACATTCCCAGACCAGCGGCGGGTCCTTGCGCTGCACGCCCACGGCCTCGGTCTTCACGCAGTTGAAGTGCAGCTGCAGGATGTGGCCGCGCAGATCGTGATCCGGGTGGAAGCCCAGGTAGAAGGTGTCGTTGGGGCGCGGGTTGGGATGGAAGGGCTGGAACTCGTCGCCGGCGCCCTCGGACTCCAGGCGGGCCAGGGCGTTCTTGTTGAACTCGACGTCGCGGCGCACGTCGGTCAGGCGCGGCGAGCGGATGTGCAGGCGGTCGTCGGTGGTGAAGATCAGCTCCGGGTCCTCCTCGGTGCGGCGGGTGGCCACTTCAAAGCCGGCCGGCACCACCACGGAGGTGTCGTCCTCCCGGTTGAGCGGGAAGCGCGTGGAGAGGTAGAACGTGACGTTGGTGCGGGCGCTGCTGGCCGGCTGCAGGCGCAGGCCGAGCAGGTCCAGGAAGCGCAGGTAGTTCTTCTCCGGCACCTGGTTGAGGCGGTAGGTGATCAGCTCCGTCATCCAGGCGAAGAGCTCGATCAGGGTGATGCCGGGATCACTCAGGTTGTAGTCGGTCCACTCCGGGCAATAGCGGATGATGCGCCGGCGCGCCTCATCCACCAGGTCGCGCTGGAAACGCAGGTCGTCCAGGATGGGTTCAGGGATGGCCATGGCGGGCCTCTCAGGCTGCCTCGCCGATAACGACGGGATAGAGCAGGCTGCGCTCGTCGTGCGTGTCTTTGATCCGGTAGCTGATCTCCACCAGCCAGGCGCCGTCCGGGTCTACGCTCAGACGGGCGGCGACGTTCAGGACCTCGATGCGCGGCTCCCAGTAGCGGAGCGCCTCGGTGACGTATTCCACCAGCCGGCCCTCGGTGGCCGCGTTGCGCGGCGCAAAGAGCAGCTCCTTGGCCCGGCAGCCGAACTCCGGCCGCATGACGCGCTCGCCGGGCTGGGTCTCCAGGATGATGCGGATGGCCTGCTCGATATCGCGCGCGCCGGCCACCAGCGCCAGGCCGCCGCGGGCGTTCAGCTGCAGGGGAAAGGCCAGCCCCTGGCCCAGGAATTCCTTCTCGCGCGGGTTGGCCATCTTACTGGCCCTGCACGCGCGTCTGGCCGGCGAAGCTGATCATGGCCGGCGTCCCGGTGGGCACACAGTTGGCCAGGCTGCTCTGCACAATCAAGCCCTGGCCCATGGATTTGACCCGCACGGTGAAGGTGCCGGGATTCCACATGGCGGTGACGCACGGCCCGTTGGCCACCGGCGGCGGCGGGAAGGCGCAGCCGGCCACCACCCCGGGCACCGCCCCCATCGGCACGGGCGTGCCCATCACCTTGACGCGCGGGTTGGGTGCCGCGAACTTCACCTGGCCGCCGTGCGAGCAGAGCGCCACCGCGTTCATGTTCACCAGGAAACCGGGCATCAGATCACCTCCAGCGCGCCGTTGTTGACGCTCACACTTGGGCCGCTCAGCGCCACCTGCGCCCCGGCGGCGTTCTTCACGGTCACGCCGGCCGTGCCTTGCACCGTGCAATTGGCCGTGGCCTTGACCTCCACGTTGCTGCTGGCCTCGAGCGTGATGTTCTGCTTGGTCTTGACCGACAGGTTGTTGCAATCCAGGATGATATCGTCGCTGGCGCTCTTCATCGTGATCTTGCCCTTGGTCTCCACCA
>JAEURL010000392.1 GCA_016789165.1 Anaerolineales bacterium
CTCCGTGGCTCTGTGGCAAAGACCTTGGGATGATTAGTCTTGGGCGGGCGCGAGTTGGCGGCGGGCCGGCAGGCTGGCCGAGAAGCCGGCGGCCACGAAGCCGAGCGCGGCCGCGCTGAAGAAGGCCACGCTGTAATCGCCCAGCGCCGCGCGCAGCACGCCGCCCAGGTAGGCGGCCACAGCCGCCCCCACCATGTGGGCGAAGAAGATCCAGCCGTACAGCCAGCCCACCGAGGCGCGCCCGAAGCGCTGGGCGGTCAGGTTGATGGTGGGCGGCACGGTGGCGATCCAATCCAGGCCGTAGACCACGGCGAAGATCAGCAGGCCGCTGAAATCGGCCACGAAGGGCAGCGCGGCGATGGACACGGCCCGGAAGCTGTAATAGGCGGCCAGCAGCCAGCGGTTGTCAAAGCGGTCGCTGAGCCAGCCCGAGGCCAGGGTGCCGACGATGTTCATGGCCCCCATCAGGGCGATGGCGCCGCCGGCCACCTCGCCCGTGAAGCCGTGCTCCAGGGTGTGCGGCAGGAGGTGGGTGCCGATCAGGCCGTTGGTGGTGTAGCCGCAGACGAAGAAGCTGCCGGCCAGCAGCCAGAAATCGCGGGTGCGGGCGGCCTCGGCCAGGGAGGTGTGGCGCTGGTCCTCCGCCGGCGGGGCGGCGCGCGCCGGGCCGGCCGGGTCGTCGGCGCCCAGCGCCCGCTGGCCCACCTGCTGCGGCCACTCGCGCATCAGCAGCAGGGTGGGCAGAATCAGGGCCGCGGCCACGGCGGCGGCCGTGCCCACCGCCCCGCGCCAGCCGGAGGCCGCGGTCAGCGCGATCATGCTGGGCAGGAAGATCAGCTGGCCGGCGGCGGAGGCCGCGCCCATCAGCCCCACGATCAGGCCGCGGTGGGTCTGGAACCAGCGTTGGGCCACCACGGCCCCCAGCACGTTGGCCAGCATGCCGGTGCCGATGCCCACCGCCAGCCCCCAGAGCAGGTGCAGCTGCCAGAGCGTGTGCAGGTTGACCAGCAGGGCCAGGCCGAGGGCCACCAGCGCCAGGCCGACCGTCATGGTGCGCCGCAGGCCGAAGCGCTCCACCAGCTTGCCGGCCAGCGGCCCGCCCAGGCCAAACCACAGGATGCTGATGGCCACGGCAAAGGAGATCTCTGGGCGCGACCAGCCGAACTCGGCCTCCAGCGGCTTGATGAGCACCTGGGGCGCGGTGCGGACGCCGGCCGCGGCCAGCAGAACCAGCGCGGTCAGGGCGGTGACGATCCAGGCATAGGGCAGGCGCGGCGGGGGCGGGGCGGTGTTGTTGGACATACGGAACGGCTGGTGGGCGGGCAGGCGGGGGCGCGGACCAGCCCGCGCCCCTGAGGTTTATGGGCGGACGGTGGTCAGGCCGGCGCCGGATACAGGATCAGCTGGGTGCAGCGGAAGAGGGCCACGGTCTTGCCGCTGCCCTCGGCCTTGACCTCCGCGTCCCAGAGCTGCGTGGTGCGGCCGGCGTGGGCGAGCGTGGCCGTGCAGGCGAGGGCGCCCTCGCGGACCGATCCTACGAAATTGCTCTTCAGCTCCACGGTGGTGAAGTTGCGGGCGCCGTCCGGCAGGTGGGCCACACAGCCATAGCCGCAGGTGGTGTCGGCCAGGGCGATGATGGTGGCGGCGTGCAGGTAGCCGTTGGGGGCCATGAACTCCGGGCGCAGGGCCAGCCGGCTGGTGAGCCGGCCGGCCTCCAGGCCCGTGATCTCCAGGCCGAACCAGCCGGGCAAGTGACCCTGGCCGCGCGCGTTCAGTTGGGCCAGCGTCACTGGCTGGGCCATGGCTTACCAGCCGCCGGCGTATTCGAGCGAGAACGCGGCGGCCTGCGTCGCCAGATACTGCCAGTGCAGTTCGTTGAGCTGGCGCAGGTGCAGGTGATCATGCGCCACCCAGGCGGCCAGCATGTCGCCGGCCGTGATCTGGCCGCCGGCCGGGTGCGCCTTGGCCGACTCCCAGTTGGGATCCACCAGGCTCTTGAGCCACTGCAGGGAGGCGTCCCGCTCATCGATGAAGGCTTCCACGGCGTCGCGCGGTGCCCGCTGGTTGTAGGCCCGGGCCGTCACCCAGCCCTGCGGGTCGATGGGCGGGAAATCCTGGGCCGGGCGGTGCAGGAGGAAATCCACGCGCTGGCGGAAGTCCTCGCGCTCCTCGTCATACAGGTGGCCGATCACTTCCAGGATCGACCAGGCCTCCGGGCTGGGTTTCCAGCGCACCTGGGTATCAGACGCGGACCGAGCCAGCGCGGCGATGGCCCGGGCATTAGCCGACAAACGGTTGATGGCGAAATCGAGATCCATAGGAACCCCTCGGCGCCACGGGTTACACAGATTGCACCAAGGCTGAGATCGGGCCCGCCCGCGCCAATCCCAGCCCAATCCGTGCGATCCGGGGCTGGCTTTAGTAGCGGCCGCGGTTGGTGAGGGCCTCCGGGTTGGGCAGGTCCTCGACGCGCGCGACCTCGATGGTGACGGCGCAGGCCTTGAACTCGGGAATCTTGGCCTGCGGGTCCAGCACGTCGATGGTTAACAGATTGACGGCCGCCTCGGCGAAGTGCATGGGGATGAAGACCACGCCCGGGCTGGTCTTGGGCGAGACGTTCAGGCGCAGCACCACCTGGCCGCGTCGCGAGCGGACCCGCACCACATCGCCGGACTTGAAGCCCAGGCGGGCGGCGTCTAGCTCATGGACATCCACGCGCGCCTCCGGGTACAGCTCGTCGAGCTGCGAGTGGCGCGTGAGCGTCCCGCCGTGCCAGTGCTCCAGCAGCCGGCCGGTGGTCAGGATGAACGGGTACTCGTCGTCCGGCAGCTCGGCGGCCGGCACGTGCTCGAGCGGGAAGAAGCGCCCCTTCCCGCTGGGAAAGGTCTCGCTAAACAGGAAGGGCGTACCGGGGTGGTTCTCGTCCGGCACCGGATACTGCAGGCCCAGCCGGTCGATACGGGCGTAGGTGACGCCTTTCAGCATGGTGGCCACATTGGCCATCTCGCGGAAGATCGCTTCCGGACCCGCATAATCCCAGCCGGCGGTGCGCGCCGCCGGCCGGCCCAGCCGCGCCTCGATCCGCCGCGCCAGGTCGCACAGGATCTCGCGGTCTGGCCGCGCCTGCCCCCTGGGGGCCAGCGCGGCGCGCACCCGCTGGACGCGCCGGTCGGTGTTGGTGAAGGTGCCGTCCTTCTCGGCCCAGGCGGCGGCCGGCAGAAAGACGTCGGCGTAGGCGCCCGATTCGTTGATGAAGATGTCCTGGGCCACCAGGAACTCCAACTGCTCCATGTGGTGGCGGGTGACGTTCAAATTGGGCTCGGTCATCATCGGGTTCTCGCCCATGATGTAGAGCGCGCGGATGCCGCCCGGCCGGGCGTTGGACAGGATCTCGGTGGTGGTCAGGCCGCGCTTACGGCTCAGGCCGCCCGGCTCCACATTCCAGGCCTGCTCCCACTGGCGGGCGTTCTCCTCCTTGTCCACCTCCATGTAGCCGGGATAGTGGAAGGGCATGGCGCCGGCGTCCGAGGCGCCCTGGACGTTGTTCTGGCCGCGCAGCGGGTTGAGGCCGGTGCCCTCCCGGCCGATGTGGCCGGTGAGCAGGGCCAGGTGGATCAGGCCGAGCGCGCTGGCGGTGCCGGTGGAGAGCTGGGAGATGCCCATGCCCCAGTAGATGGCGCCATTCTTGGCCGTGGCATACATCCGGGCCGCTTCGATAATCAAATTGCGGTCCACACCGGAGACGGCCTCGGCGTACTCGGGCGTGAACTTATCCAGCGAGCGGATGTACTCCTGGAAGCCCTCGGTGCGCGCCTCGACGAACTCGGTGTTCACCAGCTCTTCTTTGACGATGACGTGCGCCATGGCCGAGAAGACCACCACGTTGGTGCCGGGCTTGAGCGGCAGCCACAGGGTGGCGAAATCGCACAGCTCGATGCGGCGCGGGTCGATGACGATCAGCTTGGCGCCGTGGTCGCGCACGGCCGCCTTCATCTGCAGGGCGATGATCGGATGGTTTTCCGAGGTGTTGGAGCCGGTGATGATGAAGACGTCGTTCTTGATCACCTCGGCGGCGGTGTTGCTCTGGGCGGAGGTGCCCAGGGACTTGAGCAGCGCCACCACCGAGCCGGCGTGGCACAGGCGCGTGCAGTGGTCGACGTTGTTGGTGCGGAAAAGCGAGCGGTACAGCTTCTGGGCCAGGTAATTGTCTTCGTTGGTGGCCTTGGCGCAGCAGTAGATGGCCATGGCGTCCGAGCCGTCGCGCTGATAGATGGCGGTCAGCCGGTCGGCCACGTAGTCCAAGGCCTCCTCCCAGCTGGCCTCGCGCCACTCGCTCAGGTCGGCGGCCGGCGTGCGGTGGCCGGGCGTCGGCGGGGTCTTGCGGATGAGCGGCACGGTCACCCGCTGCGGGTTGTAGATGAAGTCGTAGCCGAAGCGGCCTTTGACGCACAGGTTGCCGTGGTTGACGGGCGAATCGAACGGCGAGGTGACGCGGTAGATCAGGTCGCCCTGCAGGTGCAGGTCCAGCGTGCAGCCCACGCCGCAGTACGGGCAGGTGGTCCGGACGACGCGTTCAGGGGTTACCATCACCGACTCCTTCTTGAGCCTCGCTCAACACGTTCAACGGCATACTGGGGATCACGTCGCCGGCTGCGGTCAGTTTGACCTCCAGCACCGTGCCGGGCCGCACGCGGGCCAGCGTGCTGGGCCGCAGGATGGCATTGCACTCGGCCGCGAACGGCGCGCCCCCGGCCGGGCGCACTTCCAGGCCCAGGCGGGTTACCGGCACTGGCTCGGCCTGGCCGCGCAGCGTGATGTCGCCCAATCGGGCCAGCCGCCGCACCACGGCCGGGGCCGGCCGGCCCGTCAGCTGCTTGATCCGCGCCACCAGGGCGCCGGCGAGGGCCAGCCCAAACCCCACCGTCACCGCCAGGCCGAGGCCCACCGCCCACATCTGGCCGGTCAGCGCGCCCCAGAGGATGGCGGCCAGGCAGGCCGTGTCCACGGCCATGACGATCGCGAATCCTGATTGAGACAGCGGCTGCTGGCGCCAGGCGCGGCTGGTCAGATCCCGGATGACACCGGCCAGCACCTGGGCCGCCTGCGCCTCATCTATGCCGGCCCGCTGCTGGTACAGGCGGATGGCCTCCAACGGCCGCTCGTCCAACAGCAGCTGGCGCAGCCGGGCCAGCACGTCGGGCGCCAACTCCACCGTGACCTGCGGCGGGGCGGACCCGCCCGCCTCCCGAACCACCGTCGCGCCGCAGTACAGGCACAGCGCCTGCGGCTGGCCGGCGGCCAGGGGGAGCGGCGCGCCGCAGCTGGGGCAGGCCCAGCCGCGGACCCCGCCCGCTCCAGCACTCACGGAATGACCAGCACGGGGCAGCGCGCCTGCCCGAGCACCTTCTGGGCCTGGCTGCCGAACAGCAGATTGCGCAGCCCGCCCTGGCCGCGCGCGCCCATCACGACCAGGTCGCAGTCGCGCACCTCGGCCACGCCCAGGATCTCGGCGGCCGGCGGGCCAAACAGCAATTCCTCGTGCACGTCCAGGCCGGCCCCCACCAGGCCGCGCGCCTCCAGCAGCAAATCCTGGCCCTTCAGCGTGCGCTCGGCCGCCAGCCGGCTGAAGTTGGGCTCGCCCAGGTTGGCCGAGACCGGGTCCACGGCCACCATCACGCGCACCAGCGCCGGCGGCTGCTGCTCGCGCGCCAGGCGGCCGGCCAGGCTGGCCGCGCGCTGCGAGGGTTCCGATCCATCGTAGGCGAGCAGGATGTGGGAGAACACGGCCGCGGCCTCCTTTCAGGGCGGTGTTACCAGGCGATCAGGACGATGGCGGCCAGCGCCGCCGCGATGCCGGCCACTTGCAGGCGCGTGAAGCGCTCTTTCAGGACCAGCACAGCCAGCAGGACGGTGCTGGCCGGGTAGAGCGACGAGAGCACGGCGGCCACGTCCAGCCGCCCCGCCTGGGCGGCCAGGGCAAAGCAGGCGTTGCCGCAGGCGTCCAACAGCCCGGAGAGCGCGGCCAGGGGCCAGGCCGGCCGCTCCGGCAGGGGCGCCTGGCGCGCCGCGGCCGTGATGGCCAGCATCAGCGCCAGCGAGGCCGACCGCGAGGCCACCAGCGGCCAAAACGTGGCCGCCTGGCCGGCCAGGGCGATGAAGACGAAGAACAGCCCGAAGCCGGTGCCCGCCAGCAACGGCAGGCCCAGGTCGCGCCAGGCGAACGGGACAGCGCCCGCCGGCCGCGAGAGCAGCCACACCCCGGTCAGGGCCAGCCCGAAGCCGGCCAGCGTCAAGGCGCTGGGCAAGCCCTGCGCCAGCGCCGCCGCCGCCACCGGCAGCGCCGCCGCGAAGACGGCCGAGAGCGGGGCGGCCACGCCCATCCGTCCGCTGGCCAGGGCCCGGTACAGGGCCAGCAGCCCGATGGCGCCGGCCCAGCCGGCCAGCGCCCCCCACAGCCAGCTGACCGCCGGCGGCAGCGGCTCACGCAGGCCCAGCGCCAGCCCCAGCACCAGCAGGATGCCCACCAGCTGTGAGCCGATGACCACCGCGTAGGTGCTGGCGGCGCGCCGCGCGGCCAGGCCGCCGCAGAAATCGCCGGCGCCCCAGACGGCCGCGGACAGCAGGCCAAAGATCACCGAGCCGGCGCCGGCCAGCATGCCTCAGCCTCGCTTGCGCCGCCGGCCGGAGCGCGTCTGGGCCATGATCTCGTCCGGGGTCTGGCCCTGCTCCAGCAGCCACTCGCGCTTGGGCTTGAGGGCGTTGGTGGGGCAGACGCCCACACACTGGCCGCAGAAGACGCAGGCGGTCTCCGGCAGGGGCTTCTCGAAGAAGGTGCCGATCTGGGTGTTGTAGCCGCGCCCGTCGAAGCTCAGGGCGAAGGTGTACTGGGCGTCCTCGGCGCAGACTTGCACGCAGCGCCAGCACAAGATGCACTTGGCGTAGTCGCGCACGTACATCGGGTTGTCGTCGATCACGGGCCGCGCGCGGCGCTCAGCCTCCGGGAAGCGCTCCGGGTCCGCGCCGTAATCAGCCAGCTGCGCCTGGAGTTCGGGCGCCTGCGAGAGGTCCACGCTGGCGGCGAGCATCTCGCCGATGGTGCGCCGGCTGCGCGCCACGCGCTCGCTGCGCGTCTGGACCCGCAGACCCTCGGCCGCCGGCACCAGGCAGGCCGGCTGGAGCAGGCGCTGGCCCTCCACCTCCACCACGCACATCCGGCACAGGCCGTTGGCCGTGCAGTGCTCGTGGTAACAGATGGTGGGGATGGCGGTGCCCAGCTGGGCCGCGGCCTTGAGCAGGGTGGTGCCGGCCGGCACGGTGACGGGCTGGCCGTCGATCGTCAGGGTGACATCAGCCATGCGAAGCCTCGTGGGGGGGCAGCTGCCCGGCGCGCGGACGCAGGCGCACGGCGAGATCGTGCACCTGATCGAAGCTGAAGGGCTTGAGCAGGACGAAGTCGGCCTCGTCGCGCAGCTTGTCGGCGATGTGGGCCTCGCCCGTGGTCAGCACCACCGGCACGCCGGCCAGCCGGGGATCGGACCGGATCTGGCGCAGGACGGCCTCGCCGGAAACCAGCGGCAGGTTGAGGTCCAGCACCACCAGGTCCGGCGTGCGCCGGTTCAGGCGGGCCAGAGCTTGCTGGCCGTCGATGGCGGCCTCGATGGTGAAGCCGGCCATCCCCAGCGCCTCGGTGAGGAAGCCGACGATGTTGGGTTCGTCTTCGATGATCAGGGCGAGCGGTTTGGACATGGTCGAACGGCGGGCGGCGCCTTAGGCCGGGAATAGGTCCGGCCACAGGCGCATGGCGCTCAGCACGGCGCTGGCCGCGGTCTGGCCCAGGCCGCACAGCGACGCGTCGGTCATGGTCCAGCCCACGTCCTGCAGGCGGGCGCGGTCGCCGGCCAGGGCCCGGCCGTCGGCCAGCCGCTCCAGGACTTCGTGCTGCCGCTGGGTGCCGAGCTGACAAGGATAGCACTTGCCGCAGCTCTCGTGGGCGAAGAAGCGCCCCAGCCGGCGCAGCACCTCGCGCCGGTCGCGCGTGGCGTTGAAGACCATGATGGCGCCCGAGCCGAGCGGCAGGCCGGCGGCGCGCATGTCCTCGAACGAGAGCTTCACTTCGAGGTGGCGGGCGTCGGCGAAGGCGCCCGAGGCGCCGCCGAACAGGATGGCGCCCAGCTCTCCGCCGATCACGCCGCCGGCCAGGTCGTCGAGCATGTGGCGGATGGTGACGCCGAAAGGCACCTCGTACAAGCCGGGGCGCGCCACGTCGCCGGAGACGCAGAACAGCTTGGGGCCGGTGGAGCGCTCGGTGCCAAACTGATGGAAGGCCGTCGGGCCGTGGGTGATGATGTACGGGATCTTGGCCAGGGTCTCGACGTTGTTGATGGCCGTCGGCTGGCCGAACAGGCCGTGGGTGGCCGGGAAGGGCGGCTTGATGCGCGGGAAGCCGCGCTTGCCCTCGATGCTCTCGAAGAGCGCGGTCTCCTCGCCGCAGATGTAGGCGCCAGCGCCGGCGCGCACCTCGAACTCCAGGTCATAGCCGGAGCCCAGGATGTTCTCCCCGAGGTAGCCGGCCCGGCGGCACTCGGCCAGCGCCGCCAGCACACGTTCGATGGCCCGCGGGTACTCGCCCCGGATGTAGAAGTACGCCCGATTGGCGCCGATGGCGTACGCCCCGATGATGGCGCCCTCGATGATCCGGCAGGGGTCGTTCTCGATCAGGACCCGGTCCTTGAAGGTGCCGGGTTCGGACTCGTCGGCGTTGATGACGAAGTACTTGGGGCGATTGGGGGCTTTGGCGGCGCCATCCCACTTGACGCCGGTGGGGAAGGCGGCGCCGCCGCGGCCCACCAGCGTGGCCCGGTTCACCAGATCCACCACCTCCAGCGGCGCCAGCCGCGGGCCGCCGGTGAGCCCCAGCACGCGGCGCAGGGCCTGCATGCCGCCCACGGCGTGGTACTCGGTGAGCGACATGCGTCGGTTGCGCCCGCACAGTGAGGTGACGATGCAGAGGTCGCCGCCGATGTAGTCCTCCGGCGGCTCGCCGCGCCCGGCCAGCACGTCTTCCAAATTGTCGGGCGTGACGTGGCCGAACGACTGCGAGCGGGCCGGCGCCGGCTCGTTGAAGGTGAGGTTGACGGCCGGCCCGGTGTTGCAGAGGCCCAGGCACGGCGAGCGCTCCACGGTCAGCGCGCCGTCGGCCGAGGTCTCGCCTTCGGCGCAGCCGGCCAGGCGGCAGGCCTCGGCCAGCACCGTCTCGCCGCCGCGCGTCCAGCAGGCGGGGTCCGTGCACACCCGCACCACCGTCCGGCCCACGGGCGCGCGGTAGAACAGCGCGTAGAAGTCGATCACGCCGTGCACGTCGGCCAGCGGCACGTTCAAGGCGCGGCCGATGGCCTCGGCCACTGGTTCGGCGATGTAGCTGTAGATCGCTTGGGCGGCGTGCAGGGCCGGCAATAGACCGGCGCGGCCCTGAGGGGCATACTGATCGAGAATCGGCCGCAGGAGCGTCAAGTCCAGCGTGGCAGGCACAGACACCGGGTCTCCTTGCTTGGGGATAGGGCAAGTTTACTCCGAATTCTTAGGCCCCTCCAGAACCAATTTCGGCCGCGGCCTTTGTGCCCGCGGCCCAATTAAACAAACAGGTGCGGGCTGCAAACCCGCACCTGCTCAGCGGCTGGTGAAGACTGGCGCCGGCCTACGAGTGGCCGTTGGCTTTCTCCAACTGTACGGCCGTGACCTTGAACTCCGGGATCTTGGCCAGCGGGTCCAGGGCCGTATCTTGGGTGAGGCGGTTGGCCGGCGCCTCGTTCCAGTGGAAGGCCAGGAAGACCACGCCCGGCGGCACGCGTTCGCCCACGTGGGCCTGCGTGCGCACCTCGCCGCGCCGGCTGCGGATGATCACGTCCGTGCCGTCGGCGATGCCGGCGTGCGCGGCGTCGTGGTGGTTGATTTCGGCCCAGCCCTGAGGCGTGCGCCAGGCCAGCGGCCCGCTGCGGCGCGTCATGGTGCCGGTGTGGTACTGATACAGCACGCGGCCGGTGCTGAGGATGAACGGATAGGTCTCGTCCGGGTTCTCAGCCGGCCCCTGCACCGGCACGGCGCTGAACTTGCCCAGGCCGCGCGTGAACTTTTCGGTGTGCAGGATGGGCGTGCCGGGATGGTCCTCGGCCGGACAGGGCCAGCACAGGCCGCCGTCCGCGAGGCGGGGATGGCGGATGCCGCGATAGCTGGGGGTGACGGCCGCCAGCTCGTCCGCGATCTGGGCCGTGGTTTGGAAGGACCAGTGCCGCGGGTCGAAAGCCGAAGGCCCGCCCTCTTTGGTCTTTTGTCCGTCGGCCAGGCGGGCTTCCACGCGCCGCGCGATCTCCTGCACGATCCACCAATCCGTCTTCGCTTGGCCGGGCGCTTTCAGCACAGGGTGGATCAGCTGGACACGGCGCTCGGTGTTGGTCTTGGTGCCGTCCTTCTCCAGCCAGGCGGCGGCCGGCAGCACCACGTGCGCCAGCTGGGCGGTCTCGCTCAGGAAGATGTCCTGCACCACCAGGAAGTCCAGGGCCCGGAGGGCGGCCTCGACATGCTGCAGATTGGGGTCGGAGAGCATGGGATTCTCGCCCATCACGTACAGGGCGTGGACGCGGCCGGCCAGGATGGCCGGCATCAGCTCGGTGATGGTCAGGCCCGGCCGGGCCGGCAGATCCGGCCGGCCCCACTTCTCGGCCACGGCCCGGCGCTTGGCGTCGTCGGTCACCTTCTGGTAGCCGGGCAGCACGTCCGGCAGGCCGCCCACGTCGCAAGCGCCCTGCACGTTGGATTGGCCGCGCAGCGGGTTGATGCCCGTGGAGGGCTTGCCCACCTGGCCCGTCAGCAAGGCCAGGTTGGCCAGGGTCAGCACCAGGTCCGTGCCGTTGCGGCGCTGGGTGATGCCCATGGCGTACAGGATGGCGGAGTGCCCGCGCCCGGTATAGAGCGACTGGCCGAAGGCGCGCTGGCCTCGGGCGTACATGTGGGCGGCCTTGACGATGGCCTCGGCCTTGACGCCGGACTGCAGGGCGGCCACCTCCGGGGTGACGGCGGCCACGCTCTGGGCAAAGTCGGCGTAGCCCTCGGTGCGCGCGTCGATGAAGGCCTGATCCAGCAGCCCCTCGCTGATGATGACGTGGGCCATGGCCATGAAGATGTACTGGTCGGTGCCGGGCTTGGGCTGCAGCCAGAGCGTGGCGTGGTCGGTGAGCGGGATGCGGCGCGGGTCGATGATCAGCAGGTTGGCGCCGGCTTTGACGGCCCGCACCACCTCGTAGCCGATGACGGGATGGCTTTCGGCGGTGTTGGAGCCGGTGATGAACAGGCAGTCCGCGTGCCGGATGTCCTGGATCGGGTTGGTCATGGCGCCGCTGCCGAAGGCGATCCCCAGGCCGGTGACCGAGCTGGCGTGACACAGCCGGGCGCAGTGGTCCACGTTGTTGGTGCCCAGGCTGGCCCGGAAGAACTTCTGGAACAGGTAATTCTCTTCGTTGGTGCAGCGGGCGGAGGCCAGGCCGGCCACGCCGTCCGGGCCGTGGGTCTGGACAGCCGCGGCCAGCTTCCCGGCCACCAGATCCAGGGCGGCCTCCCAGCTCAGCGGCGCGAACTCGCCCTCGCCGGGCGGCACCGCCAGGCCGTGCGCGGCGGCGTATTCCCGGCGGATCAGCGGCGTGGTCAACCGGTCCGGGTGGCCGGCGAAGTCCCAGCCGAAGCGGCCCTTGGTGCACAGGAACTCGCCGTTCACGGGCGCTTCCGGATAGCCCTGGGCGTAGATGATCTTGCCGCCCTTGGAGGCGTATTCGAGCGAGCAGCCCACCCCGCAGTAGCCGCAGACCGTGCGCGTGCGCTGCAGCTCCCACTCCCGGCCCTGGCGCAGGCGTGAGACCGGCAGGAGCGCGGCCGTGGGGCAGACCTGGATGCACGAGCCGCAGAAGACGCAGCTGGAGTTGAGCAGCGGCCCGTTGAAGGGCGAGGCGACATGGCTGGTAAAGCCGCGGCCGGCCATCTCGATGGCGTTGACGCCCACGATCTCGTCGCAGACGCGGGCGCACTTGGCGCACAGGATGCAGTACTGGTGGTCGCGGATGAAGAAGGGGTTGTCGTCCTGGTAGAGCGTGCGCGAGACCGGGCCGGGGAAGGTGGATTCGGACAGGCCGAACTGGTAGGCGTACTTCTGCAAGTCACAGGCGCCGGCCTTGTCGCAGGTGGCGCAGCGCAAGGGGTGGTCGGAGATGAACAGGTCCAGAATGTCGCGGCGCAGGGCGGTCAGGGCCGCGCTCTGCGTGGTGACATCCATGCCCGGCTCACAGGCCAGGCCGCAGCTGGCCACCGGATTGGGCCGGCCCTTGACCTCGACATTGCATAGCCGGCAGCCGCCGGAGGGTTTCAGGTCAGGGTGGTAGCACAGGCGCGGGATGTCCAGGCCGTGGGCCAGGGCGGCCTCCAGCACGGTGGCGCCCGGCCGGGCGGACACTGTTTGGCCGTCGATCGTCAGGGTGATCATTACGGTTTCTCCTTCACCGGCCATTGGCCACCAGGGCGTCATACTCGTGCCGGAAATAGCGCAGCGTGCTCAGCACCGGGTTGGGCGCGGATTGGCCGAGCCCGCACAGGCTGGTGCGCTGGACCAGGCGGCACAGGTTCTCGAGCTTCTGCAGGTCGGCCGCCTGACCCTGGCCGGCCGTCACCTTCTCCAGCAGGCGGTGCATCTGCACGGTCCCCACCCGGCAGGGCACGCACTTGCCGCAGCTCTCATCGACGCAGAACTCCATGAAGAACTTGGCCACGTCCGGCATGCTGCTGGCGTCGTCCATCACCACCAGGCCGCCGGAGCCCATGATCGAGCCCAGCGCCTTCAGGCTTTCGTAGTCCACGGGCGTATCCAGGTGCTCGGCCGGGATACAGCCGCCGGACGGGCCGCCGGTCTGGGCGGCCTTGAACTGCCGGCCGCCCGGGATGCCGCCGCCGATCTCGAAGACGATCTCGCGCAGGGTGATGCCCATCGGCACTTCGATCAGGCCGGTGTGGTTGAGCTTGCCGGTCAGGGCGAAGATCTTGGTGCCCTTGCTCTTTTCAGTCCCGATGCCCGCAAACCAGGCCGCGCCCTCGTTGAGGATGGCCGTGATATTGCCGTAGGTCTCGACGTTGTTGATCAGGGTGGGCGCGTTCCACAGGCCGTTCTGGGCGGGATAGGGCGGGCGCATACGCGGGGTGCCGCGCTGGCCTTCCACCGAGGCCATCAGCGCCGTCTCTTCGCCGCAGACAAAAGCGCCGGCGCCGATGCGGATGTCCACTTCGAAGCTGAACGCGGTGCCGAAGATGTCGTCGCCCAGCAGGCCCTGCCGGTAGGCTGAGCGGATGGCTTTCTCCAGCCGTTTGACGGCGACCGGGTATTCGCCGCGCACATACAGGTAGCCGTGCTGGGCGCCCACCGCGTAGCCGGCGATAATCATGCCCTCCAGGATGCTGTGCGGGTCAGCCTCCATCAGGGTGCGGTCCATGTACGCGCCGGGGTCGCCCTCATCGCCGTTGGCGATGACGAACTTGCGCGGGCCGTCCGCCTTCCGGACGTGGTTCCACTTCAGGCCGGTGGGATAGCCGGCGCCGCCGCGTCCGCGCAGGCCGCTGGCCTGGATCTCGGCGCAGACCTGCTCGGGCGTCAGCTGGGTGAGGGCTTTGGCCAGGGCCGTGTAGCCGCCGTGGGCGATGTAATCCTCGATACGCTCCGGGTCGATCAGGCCGGCGCGGGCGAGGACGATCTTTTTCTGGCGGGTGAAGAAGGGCATGTCCTGCGGCAGGAGGTGCTCGTCCAAGCCGCGGCCGAGGCGCACCTGGCTCAAGCTGGCGCGCAGGTGCGGGAAATCATGCGCCCCCACCTCGCTTTCGGCTTCGGTCGGCGTGTGGCCCGGCTGGAAATAGGGTACCAACTGCTCGTCCACCACCTGGTGGGCGCTGTCGGCCGTCATCCGTTGATAGAGCGTATCCGGTTCGCCTTGGGCCTCCAGACGCATCATGGGCCCCAGGCTGCACAACCCCATGCAGCCCGTGTTGACGATCTGCACGTTTTTCTCCAGGCCGTGCAGCTTCACGGCGCGGGTCAGCCCATCTTTCGCGGCGCCGCCGCCGGAGGCCAGGCAGGCCGTGCTGCTGCAGCACAAGACCCGGCAGCGATGGCGCCCGCGCGCCTCTTGTTCACGATGGGTGATGGCAGTCAGGTCAGCCGGGTTCATGCCGCCACCTCCGCCACATCCTTGCCCGCCAGGGTCCGCGCGCGTTGGATGGCGCCGCCCGGCGTCTCGCGCCCCACCACCTGCCCATCCACAACCAGGACCGGCGCCAGCCCGCAGCTGCCCAGGCAGCGCGCGCTGGAGATGCTCAGCTTGCCGTCGGCCGTGGTCTGGCCGGCCTTCAGCCCGAACTCCTGCTCCAGAGCCGCCATAATCTCGTTGGATTGCTTGACATAGCACGCCGTCCCCAGGCACACAATGCAGGTGTGCTCTCCCAGCGGCTTAAACGTGAACATATGATAGAAGGTGGCCACGCCGAAGACGCGCGCCAGCGGGACATGGAGCTGTTGAGAAACATAAATCATGAGGTCCTCGGACAGATAGCCAAAGACCTCTTGAGCAGTATTCAACACCTCAAGCAAGGCGTCACGCTCGCCATTGAATTTCTTTATGGTCCGGTCCACCATCTTGAAGCGCGGGTCGCCGCTGGGGTGCTCGGCGTGCGCCTCGGCCTTGGATGGGGTAGAGGGGGGCATATAGGCCTCCTGTGAACAGAGGAACAAGGTGAGATTGGGAGAAAACGTACCCCTCAGCGTAGGCAGCTGGCGGGATGAGGGGGAGTGGCAAAGGGCCGGCTTGCCGGTGCCGGATGTCATGCCCGCCGGCGGCGGGGAATCAAAAACCGGCGGGCCAGCGCCGGTTTGGAGGAGGCGGGCTGGCCGAGCTACATTGCCTCGACCAGCTTCAGCACGTTTTCGAGCGCGGTTTGCGCCACAGAGGACAGGGTCTCGGAGTACTCAAAGCTGGCGCCGGCCACCGTGATCAGCTCGGCCTGGGGTGCGTGCCCGTACCAGGCCGCGGCCAGCGCCAGCAGGCCGGCCGGCCCGAGATGATGGGAGAAGGCGCCGGCCTCCACCGGGCCGGCGCGCCCTTCTGACACGACAATAGCACCAGGCTCGCCGTGCGCGGCCGCGTCGATGAAGACGGCCCGGCCGGCCCGGCTGAGCGGCTCGGCCAGGTCCGGGGTGAGCTCCTGGCAGGCCAGGACGTGCCGGCCGGGCCGGGCGGCGGCGGCCAGACGCTCCGCCGCTTGCCAGCCCAGCCCGTCGTCGCCGCGCAGCGGGTTGCCGAAACCGATGATCAACACGTCGCCATCACGCATACCGGCTTAACGCCGCAGCGTGTTCAGCAGTTCCCCATCTGGACCATAAAGTTCCACGGCCAGCGGCATTTGGCCGGCGGCGTGGGTGGAGCAGCTCAGGCACGGGTCAAACAGGCGGATGCCGTGCTCGATCCGGTTCAGCAGGCCCTCGGTCAGCTTCTGGCCGGTGACGTAGGCGCGCGCGATCTGCAGGACGGTGCGGTTCATGGCCAGGTTGTTCTGGCCGGTGGCGATGATCAGGTTGACGCTCTGCAGCAGGCCGTTCTCGTCCACCCAGTATTCGTGGAAGAGCGTGCCGCGCGGGGCCTCGCTCACGCCGACGCCGTGCAGGTGGTTCACGTCCGCCTGGGAGCGGATGTGCTTGTTGGTGATATCGGGCGCGTTGAGGGTTTCCTCGATCTTCTCCAGCGCGAACAGGATCTCGATCAGGCGCGCGTAGTGATAGGCGAAGCCCTGGCGCACCACGCGTCCGCCGGAGCGGAGCAGGCGCAGCTCGGCCTCGGCCTTGGGGGTGCCGGCGAAATCGCACAGGTTGACGCGCGCCAGCGGCCCCACCCGGTACATGCCGGCCTGGCCTTCGTAGCCGTAGGGCTTGTAGTACGGCACCTTGAGGTAGGTCCACGGCTCCACGGCCTCGGCGATGATCTCGCGGAAGCGCTTGGGCGCCAGGCCCGGCTCCAGGATCATGCCGTCGCTGTCCATCACGCGCAGCAGGCCGTCGTAGTGCTCCAGCCCGCCCTGCTGGGAGACCAGGCCGATGAACAGGCTGGGGAAGTTGCCGTAGACGTCGTACTCGCGGCGGTGCTTGGCGACGACTTCGTTCTTGTACAGCTTGAGCGCGCGCTCGACGATCTCAAACGCCTCCGGCAGGCGGCGCAGCATCTCATCGCGCTTCTCGATGGTCAGCGGCTCGCGCACGCCGCCCGGCACGGTCCAGGCCGGGTGGATGCTCTTGCCGCCCAGCAGGCGGATGACGTCCTGGCCGAACTGGCGCAGGCGGATGCCGTCGCGGGCGAAATCCGGGTTGAGGGCGATCAGGCCGGCCACGTTGCGCTGGGCCGGCTCACTCTCCATCCCCAGCACCAGGTCCGGCCCGCTGAGGTGGAAGAAGCTCAGGGCGTGGCTCTGCACGATCTGGCCCCAGTTCATCAGCCGGCGCAGCTTCTCGGCCGCGGTGGGGATGCGCACGCCCAGGATGGTGTCGCCGGCCTTGGCCGAGGCCATCAGGTGGCTGACCGGGCAGATGCCGCAGATGCGGGCCGTGATGCTGGGCATCTCCCAGAACATGCGGCCCTCGCAGAATTTCTCAAAGCCGCGGAACTCGGTGACGTGGAAGCGCGCGTCGGCCACGTGGCCGTCGTCGTCCAGGTGCAGCGTGATCTTGGCGTGGCCTTCGATGCGGGTGACGGGGTCGATAACGATAGTGTTGGTCATGAGGGGTCCTCGTCGGCGTGGGGCGCGCCCCTACGCCCCAAACGTCCGCAGCTTCGGCTCCAGCTCCACCGGCCGGCCGTCCAGCAGGGCGGAGACCGCGGCCCAGATGCGCTCCGGGTCCGGCGGGCAGCCGGGCAGGAAAGCGTCCACGCGCACCACCTGGTGCAGGGGCAGCACCCGCGGCAGCAGGCGCGGCATCACCCGGTCGGCCTCGCCGCCGCGCGGCGCCTGGCCCGGCCCCTCGCGGTAGACGGCCGTCAGCAGGTCGTCCACGCCCAGCCGGTTGCGCAGCGAGGTGACGTTGCCGGTCACGGCGCAGTCGCCGAAGCTGACCACGATCCGGCTGTTGGCCCGGATCTGGTGCGCCAGCTCCTCGTGGTCCACGTTGGCCACCGCGCCTTCCACCAGGGTCACGTCCACGTTCGCGGGGAAGACCTTGGCGTCGGCGATGGGGCTGTAGACCAGCTCGGCGCGGCCGGCCAGGTCGATCAGCTTCTCATTCAAGTCCAGAAAGCTCATGTGGCAGCCGGAGCAGCCGCCCAGCCAGGCCGTCGCCAGCCGGATTTTTCCGTTTTGGGTTGTCATGGCCAGGGCCTCCTACCACACCCACTCGCGCTTGGTGCGCCCGCGGATGATCCAGCTTACAAAATCGTGTTCTTTGGTCATTTCGGCGACCGTGGCGCCTTTGGCGAACAGGGCCCCGGTGGGGCAGACCTGCACGCACTTGCCGCAGCTGGTGCAGGACGGGCTGGCGCCCCACGGCCGGCTCAGATCGGTGATGACGCGCGCCTGGATGCCGCGGCCGGCCAGGTCCCAGGTGTGCGCGCCCTCCACCTCGTCGCAGACGCGCACGCAGCGGGTGCACAGGATGCAGCGGTTGTGGTCCAGCACGAAGCGCCCGTGGCTGGCGTCCATCGGCAGGTCCGGGTGCAGGTAGGCATAGCGCACACTGGTGACGCCGGCCTGGGCGGCCGCCCACTGCAGCTCGCAGTGGCCGTTGGTCACGCAGATGGCACAGATGTGGTTGCGTTCGGCCAGCAGCAGCTCCAGCACCATCCGCCGGTAGGCTTCCAGCTCCGGGGTGTGGGTGCGGACCACCATCCCCTCGCTCACCGGGGTGACGCAGGCGGCCATTGGCCGTGGAGCGCCCTGCACCTCCACCGCGCACAGCCGGCAGCCGCCGCGCTCGCTCAGGCCGTCCATGTGGCAGAGCGTGGGCAGGCTGATCTTCTGTTCGCGGATGATGTCCAGCAGGGTCTGGTCGGCGCGGGCGCTGACCATCTCGCCGTTCAGGGTCAGGGTGATGACGGTGTCCATCAGGCGGCCTCCTGCCCGGCCCCGGCGGCGGCCGGAGCTCTCAGCCGGGCCTCGTACTCGGGGCGGAAGTATTTCAGCGTGCTCAGGATCGGGTTGGGCGCCGATTGGCCCAGGCCGCACAGGCTGAGGGCCTTCACCATCTTGCACAGCGCCTCCAGGTCCTGCAGGTCCTGGGCGGTGGCTTCGCCGGCCAGCACGCGCCCGAGCAGGTGGTGCATCTGGGCGGTGCCCACCCGGCACGGCACGCACTTGCCGCAGCTCTCGTCCATGCAGAACTCCATGTAGAACTGCGCGATCTGGACCATGGAGGTCTCGTCGTCCATCACGATCAAGCCGCCCGAGCCCATCATCGAGCCCAGGGCGGTCAGGCTCTCGTAATCCACCGGCGTGTCCAGGTGCTCGGCCGGGATGCAGCCGCCGGAGGGGCCGCCAGTCTGGGCGGCCTTGAATTCGCGGCCGTTGGGGATGCCGCCGCCGATGTCAAAGACGATCTCGCGCAGGGTCATGCCCATCGGCACTTCGATCAGGCCGGTGTTGTTGACATTGCCGGTCAGGGCGAAGATCTTGGTGCCCTTGCTCTTCTCGGTGCCCAGCGCCGCGTACCATTCCGGGCCATTAGCCACGATGGGCGCGATGTTGCCGAAAGTCTCGACGTTGTTGATCAGCGTGGGCGAGTGCCACAGGCCGCTCTGGGCCGGGTAGGGCGGACGCGGGCGGGGCTCGCCGCACCGGCCCATGATGGAGTTCATCAGGGCCGTCTCCTCGCCGCAGACGAAGGCGCCGGCGCCGATGCGGATATCGACGCGGAAATTAAAGCCGCTGTCGAAGATCTTGCTGCCCAGCAGGCCCTGGCGCTCGGCGGCTTTGATGGCCTTCTCCAGGCGCTTGACGGCCAGCGGGTACTCGCCGCGCACGTACAGGTAGCCCTGCTCGGCCCCGACGGCGTAGGCGGCGATGGCCATGCCCTCCAGCACGCGGTGCGGGTCGCTCTCCATCAGCGTGCGGTCCATGTAGGCGCCGGGGTCGCCCTCGTCGCCGTTGGCGATGACGTACTTCTTGTCGCCGGGCGCCTTGCGCACCAGATCCCACTTCAGGCCGGTGGCGTAGCCGGCGCCGCCGCGCCCGCGCAGGCCGCTCTTGCGGATCAGGCTGCAGACCTCCTCGGGGGTCAACTCCCGCAGGGCGTGGGCCAAGGCCGCGTAGCCGCCGTGGGCGATGTAGTCCTCGATCCGCTCCGGGTCGATCAGGCCGGTGTTGCTCAGCACCACGCGCAGCTGCTTGGTGAAGAACGGGCTGTTGGCGTCCATCTGGTAATCGGCCAGGGGCTGGCCGCCGGCCAGGTGGCCGCGCGCGATCTGCTGGGCGGCTTCCGGGGTGACGTTGGCGTACAGCACGCGCTCGCCGCCGGCGCTTTCCACTTCCACCACCGGGCCGCGGCTGCACAGGCCCTTGCAGCCGGTCGCCACCAACTGCACCTCTTTCAGCAGGCCGGCCGCTTTCAGCTCGTCCTGCAGCGCTTTGCGCACTTCCTGGCCGCCGGAGGAGAGGCAGGCCGTGCTGGCGCAGCACAGCACACGGCAGCGGAATTCTTTCTGCTTGGCCAGCTCGCCTTCGGCCAGGGCTTGGAGTTCAGGTCGATTCATGGGGGCCTCCCTTACTTGGCCGGCTCAGGCTCGGCGGCCGCCGCCAGGGCCAGCTTCTGGCGCACCCGCTCCAGGGCCTCGGCCGCGCCCTCGCGGCCGTGCACGGCCCCGTCCAGCACCATCACCGGCGCCAGGCCGCAGCTGCCCACGCAGCGCGCCTGCGCCAGGCTGAGCTTCTTATCGGCCGTCGTCTGGCCGGATTTGATCCCGAATTCCTGCTCCAGGGCGGCCAGCACCTCGCCGGATTTCTTCACGTAGCAGGCCGTCCCCAGACAGACGATGCAGGTGTGCTCGCCCTGCGGCTTGAGTGAGAAGAAGTGATAGAAGGTGGCCACGCCGTACACCCAGCTGAGCGGCAGCTTGAGCTGCTGGGCGGCGTAGATCAGCACGTCATCGTCCAGAAAACCAAAGGCCTCCTGGGCGGTGTGGAGGACTTCGATGA
>JAEURL010000445.1 GCA_016789165.1 Anaerolineales bacterium
CAGAGAAGCGCAGTGCCCGGCCGCCGCCCACGGCGGCGGCCGAGCGAGGGTGAAACGGTGGGGTAAGAGCCCACCGGCGTCCGCCGCAAGGCGGGCGGCCAGGCAACCCCCGTCGGGAGCACGGCCAAGCAGGGGCAAGCTGCTGCTCGCCGCGCCTGAGCCCCGGGTCGGCCGCACGAGCCGGCCAGCAATGGCCGGCCTAGAGAGATGACGGCCTAAAACAGAACGCGGCTTACGGGCTGGCTTGTTCGCCACTGAAGGGGCGTGACCGGTTTCGGCCGGTCACGCCCCTTGGCCATTTGCGCCACAGCGGCGCCGGCCGGTGAGCGCCAAAAGCTTGGGCGGCGTTCCGGTTGACGGTGCCAGGCGGCGTGGCCAGGGTGATTACCTTCTCGCAGCCGGTTGAACTTAACTTCGTCCCTGAACCCGTCCCGGCATCGTCGGCCCCGGAAACCAGAGAATTTCTGTCGTATAATCGCTGCGTCGGGCAATTGCCCGATGCATCATCTGCCAACCAACCCGCGTCGGGGCGCGTGGCTGAGGATGCCGGCGAATTCCAGGCCACCCGCTGAAGCTCAGCCTGGGTGGCCTTTGTTTTGGCGAGGCCTGCACTCAACCAACGCCGTGTCCTCCGCCGATATCCCGCCTCCACCGTCTACCGCTGGGCCGGCTCCGGATGAGCCGGCCGCCCCACGCCTCAACGCAGTCGCCAGCGGTGATCTCACCATCGGCGGCGACGTGGTGGCCGGCGACAAGGTCACCCACATCACCCACAACTATTTCCGGGCGCCCACCTGGACGGAGGCGAGCCACCAGCGCAACCGCCAAGTCATGCTCCAGAGCGTGCGCGATTTCTGGGTGAGAGGCGTTCTCGAGAATTCCGTGTTTGGCGCGGCGCTCATGCAATTGGGGCTGACAGACATGCCCGAAGCCATCGAACAGCCTTGGCATCTGATCCTGCGCCGGCCCGACCAGGCCGATCAAGTTGTCCGTTCCAGCCCGAACCTGCTCGGGATCTTTGATGAGGCGAACGGCGCCTTGTTGATCCTGGGCACGCCCGGCGCCGGGAAAACCACCTCGTTGTTGGAGCTCGCCCGTGCTCTGTTGCGCCGGGCCGAGCAGGACGCCACGGCCCCGGTGCCCGCAGTGCTGTCACTCTCCACCTGGGCGGAGGCCCGCTTACCGCTGGGGGACTGGCTTGTGGATGAGCTGGCCAAACGGTACGCCGTGCCGCGCAAAGTGGGGCGCGCCTGGATCCAGCAAGACATGATCCTGCCTCTCCTGGACGGACTCGACGAGGTCAAGGCCGCGGCCCGGGAGCAGTGCCTTCAGGCGATTAACACTTTTCGCGCCGAGCACGGGTTGATGCCGCTCGTTGTATGCAGCCGGGCGGCCGACTATGCGGCGCTCAGCGCGCGCCTGCAGCTCCGGGCCGCCGTGGTGTTAGCGCCCTTGACCCCCGCGCAGGTTGACCAGCAGCTCGCCCGCCTGGGCCTGGGGGGTGCCCGCTTGCGGTTGCTGCTGCAGATGGATGAGGAATTGCGCAAGCTGGCGGAAACGCCTTTGATGCTCAGCATTATGCTGGCGGCCTTGGGCGAGGCGGCCGAGCCCGAACGGACCACCGGCCAGCCCCTGGCCGGCCGCCGGAGCCAACTATTCGAGCGCTACGTCGAAAAGATGCTCGACCGCCAGCCCGAACTGCGGGTCTATGCGCCGGCCCAGGCCCAGCCGGAGGCCCCCTTCCAGCACCGGGCGCCGGGCTATTCCCGGCCGGATACGCGGCACTGGCTGACCTGGCTGGCACAGCAGCTTCAGCAGCACAACCAAAGCGTGTTCTATCTGGAATGGATGCAGCCGAGTTGGCTGCCTGGGGTCTGGGGGCCGCGGATCGCGGTCTGGGGTCTGGCAGCCTTGTTGGCCACGGTTCTGGCCCTCACCGCCGGACTGGGCCTTGGGCTGCTCAGCGGCCTGGTCGCGGAGTGGGCTGTCGGTCGGTCTGGCGGGCGGGTGGTTGGACTGGCCGTGGGGTTGGGGGTGGCGGCGTGCGGGTCGCTCATCGGAGGGCTGGCCGGTTGGCGTATCTTGCTGGCCGGGGAAATCCAGATGACCGAAGCGCTGGTGTTTTCTTTGCCGCCGAAATCGCGCCGGTTCCTTTTGACCGCCGGGCCGGTGATTTGGCTGGTCAGCGGGCTGCTCGGCGGATGGCTCCTCGCCTATGGGCCGGCCAGTGGGCTGCTCAACGGAATGTTCGCTGGGCCGGCCGGCATGGCGCTCCTCCTGTTGGGCAACGCGTTGGGCATCGGGCTCGCCGTGCTGTCCGCGGGGTTGAAAGGCAGCCCGATCACCATCCGGAAGACCCCCAATCAGGGGATGTGGCAGTCTCTGCGCTCGGGATTGATCGGCGGGCTGATCTTCGGATTGATCGGGGCGTTGTTTGGCGGGCTTGCGCCGGTTGCAGGGTTTGGAACCAACAGCCCCCTAAGCAGTGGAGCGCTCGCCCGGCTGCCGCTTTGGATCAGCCTGGCAGGTGGGCTATTCTTCGGGCTGATCGGGGGCTGGGCCGGCGCGCTAAGCTGCGGCTGGCGCGCCGGCCTGCAACATGCCGCCCTGCGCCTGCTATTGTGGCGGAATGGCTCCACGCCGCCGCCCTGGGAGTACGTTCGCTTTCTCGATTACGCCGCCGAACGCGTGCTCCTGCGCAAGGTCGGCGGCGGGTATATATTCATCCACCGCACGCTGCTGGAGTGGTTCGCTGAACAAAGCGCCCAGGCGCAGTGACTGCGGTCACCGGGTTTTCGACCGCACGCCTCAAGCCGGCGATCGTTGCCGCGAACTGGAGTGAGTTAACGCCTTATGCCTCCCCCCAAGCCCGCGCCCGTGAGCACAGCGACGCCCTGCTGGCCGCCGCGATCATGGAAGAGCGGCAGGCAGCCCTGGAGCAGTTCGGCGGGATCGCCGATGAGCTCAGGCCGGCCGAGTCATCCAGCGCCACTGGGCTTGCGTGGCAGCCGCGCGAGCGCCAGCGGCCGCCCAGCCAGGCGCGCCTGCGGTTGCGCCGCCACATTCACGGAGGATTTTCGTCTATGACATTCCAAGCCTATCTCGATACGATCAAGTCCAAGACCGGCCAGACGCCCGCGGATCTCTACCAGCTGGCGGTCAAGCAGAAGGTCTATCACCCGGAGATGAAAGCGGCCGAACTGGTCGCTTGGCTCAAGAAGGACTTCGCCCTCGGACAAGGCCATGCGATGGCGGTCTGGGCGGTCTGGAAGGATCAGGGCTGGGTGCACGCCCCGGCGAAGAAGAAGTAAGCGGGGGCTTCCGCCGAACGTTCCGATCAAAACGAGAGGACCTGATATGACGCTTAAGCGCATGGATAACGTCGGCATCGTGGTCGAATCCCTCGAGGCCGCCATCTCTTTTTTTACCGAGCTTGGCCTCCAGCTCGAAGGGCGCGCCACGATCGAAGGAGAATGGGCCGGGCGCGTCACCGGCCTAGGCCCCCAGCACGTCGAGATTGCCATGCTGGTCACCCCCGACGGCCACAGCCGGCTCGAGCTCTCGCGCTTTCTCACCCCGCCGGTGGTCGCCGATCACCGGAACGCCCCGGTGAACGCGCTCGGCTATCTGCGCGTCATGTTCGCCGTGGACGACATCGACGAGACGCTCGCCAGGCTCCGGCAGCGCGGCGCGCAGCTCGTGGGCGAAGTGGTCCAGTACGAAGACACGTATCGGCTCTGCTACATTCGCGGCCCCGAAGGACTTCTCATCGGGCTCGCCGAGGAGCTCAGGCCAGGCGCTGCCGGATAGGCGCCGCAAGGCCCTTGCCAGGCGGCCAGCGAACCACCGGCCGGGATACGGGCATTGGTGTATAACCACCGCAGCTCAAGGGCGAATTCGATCCAATCGAGAGGTAACTATGGCTAAAAACCGAGTCTTCGCGCTGAAATTTGCCGAGGTCTATCCGCTGTACGTCAAAAAAGCGCAGCGCAAAAACCGCACCCAAGCCGAAGTTGATCAGATCATCCGCTGGCTGACCGGCTACACCCAGGCGGGGCTGCAGAAGCAAATCAAACTAGGCAATGATTTTGAGGCCTTTTTTGCCCAGGCGCCGGCCCTCAATCCCAAGCGCGCGCTCATCACGGGCGTCGTGTGCGGCGTGCGCGTCGAAGAAATCGCGGAGCCCTTGCTGCAACAAATCCGCTACCTGGACAAACTGATTGATGAACTCGCCAAAGGCAAATCGCTGGAGAAAATCCTGCGGCAGTAGTCCACCGGGCCGGCCGATCGATGGGCGCCGTGTGCCTGCCCACGCCAAACGCTGGCGGCCCGCATGGATAGTCAGCTCCTGCGTAAGCCGGCCTCGGTCGGCCCAGCCGGATTAG
Organism: Anaerolineales bacterium; assembly: GCA_016789165.1. Taxonomy (GTDB): domain Bacteria; phylum Chloroflexota; class Anaerolineae; order Anaerolineales; family UBA6663; genus SpSt-583. The sequence continues at coordinate 4,386 of JAEURL010000445.1, forward strand.
CCCCGGGCTCGCAACCGATCCCCCAACACCCCCACTGAGATGCACGGCGGCCAACACCAGCTCCGCGTCCAGCAGCTGCGGCAGCGCCCACACCTCCAGGCCCAGCGCCTCGCCCTGCGCGCCCAGGGCCGCCACGCCGGCTAGATCGCCGGCCGGCGCCCCTGCACGGACTTGGGATCCGCCTGGGCGCGCCGCACCTTCAACCGCCACAACTGGCCGCCGGCGGCGGGCTGGCCGGTTACGCGCGCGGCAGCGTCAGGCTGACGCGCGTCCCGTGGCCGGGTTGACTCTCGACGCGGATATGGCCGTGCTGCGCCTCGATCAAGGATTTGGCGATGGCCAATCCCAACCCGGCGCCGCCGCTGGTCCCCGCATCCCCCCGCGCCGGGTGGAGGGGGGAGGGCGCCGCAGGCGAACGAGGGGCCTCCCGGCCGCGGGCGCTGTCCGCGCGGTAGAAGCGCTCAAAGAGGCGCGGCAGGTGTTCGGGCGGGATGCCGCTGCCGGTGTCGCCGACCGAGATCACAATCTGCCGGCCGGCCGGCTCGGACGTCAACCGGATCTGGCCGCCGCTGGGGGTGTGGCGCAGGGCATTGTCCAGCAGGATCAACAACACCTGGCGCAGACGGGTCACATCGGCGCGGACCTCGCCCGGCGTGGCCCGGACGTCCACGGCCACGCCTTGCTCCTCGGCCATGCGCTTAATCTGCCGGCCGGCCTCTTCGAGCAGGCCGGCCACCGGGACGGTTGCCAACTCCAAGGGCAGCTTGCCGGCATCCAGGCGCGAGAGCAGGAGCAGGTCGTTGACCAGCCGGCCCATGTGGTCGCACTCGCCAAGGACGTCGGCCAGCAGGCCGCGCAAGGTCTGGGCCGCGCCGAGCGAGGGCGCCCCCTCGGCCGGCAGGCTGCGCTGGGCCACCTCGGCGCTGGCGCGCATGAGCGTGAGCGGGGTGCGCAGCTCATGGCTGGCATTGGCGATGAAGGTTTGTTGGCGCGCCCAG
>JAEURL010000449.1 GCA_016789165.1 Anaerolineales bacterium
AGGTGCTGGCCGGCATGTGGCTGGTCTTTGGGATCGCGGCCCTGCTGGGCGTTTATCTGGCCTGGGTCGGCGGCTGGCCGATCCTGGCGGTGGGCGCGGCCTCAATCCTGGCCGCCATCCTCTACACCGGCGGGCCGTTTCCCTTCGGCTACTACGGCCTGGGCGACCTGTTTGTCTTCCTCTTTTTCGGGCTGGCGGCGGTGGCCGGCACCTACTACGTCCAGGCCGGCGCGGTCAGCGCCCTGGCCTGGGGCACGGCCGTGCCGATCGGCCTGCTGGCCACGGCCATCATCGTGGTCAACAACCTGCGGGACGTGGACACCGACCGCGCCGCCGGCAAGCACACCCTGGCCGTGCGCCTGGGGCCGCAGGGCGCGCGTTGGGAGTATGCCGGGCTGATCGCCGCCGCCTACGCCGCGCCGCTGGGGCTGTGGCTGGCCGGCGTCGCCCCAGGCGGCGTGCTCCTGACGCTGGTCTCGCTGCCGCGCGCCGTGCTGTGGGTGCGGCTGGTCTTCGCCACCTCCGGCCGGCCGCTCAACGCCGCGCTGGCCGGCACGGGCCAACTAGAGCTGCTCTACGCCCTGCTCTTCGCCGCCGGCCTGATCACGGCCCGCTGGGCCGGTTAAACAAAAGCGACCGGGCCAGCCGGTCGCTCGAGCGCTCGAGGCCCGCTTACTTCTCGGGCACCTGGGCGTTGGGCGCGATCTTCTTCAGCCGGCCCAGGAGCCGGGCGCGCACTTTCGTATCACGCTCCACCACCAGCCGCGCCTTCAAGGCCTGCACCTTGGCATTGCGGTTGCGGCGCTTGCGGATTTCACGGTCGCGTTCCACCATCGGCATCGGGAAGTCCTCCACAAATTGAGTTAGGTCAGTATCTTAACACATTCAGCCGGCGCCTGCATCCCCGCCGGCCCGCTCAGGGCCGGGGCGTCGGCGTGGGCGTGGCCGGCGGCGTATCGGTGCCGGAGAGGAAGATGGCGCAGATCCCCATGCTCTCCTCGTAGCTGCCGCGCACGGTGCCGTCGTCCGGGGCGTAGTTGAGCGCCTGGTTGAGGTAGAACGGCGCCTCGCTCGGCCCGCAGCGCCGGTAATAGGCCAGCAGGTTGCCCAGCGTGTAGTAATACTCCAGCGAGCGGCCGTCCAAAGGCATGGCCGGCACCGTGACCGTCTGGGTTTCCGACACCTGATACAGCCCGCCCTCCACCGCCAGGCGCAGCTCCGGCTCGGCGCTCTCGTAATTCTTGCGCTTGAAGAACAGCACGCCCAGCCGGCCGTGGATGTTGGGGTTCTCGGGCTCCAGCTCCAGCGCGCTCTGCAGATACTGCTCGGCCGTGCCCAGCTCGTCGATCTGGATGAACGTGCGGCTCAGGTCCAGGTAGGGCTGGACGTTCTTGGGGTCGATGGAGTTGGCCTTGCCGAAGTAGGCGATGGCCTGCTCGAAGTCCTGCAGCGCGCGGTAGTTGAGGCCGATGCGCCGGTAGATGGAGACGACGTTGGGGTTGATGGCCAGCGCATCCTGGTAGCGCTTGATGGCGCCGTCGTAGGCGCCGACGCTCTCGTTGGAGTAGCCCATCGCCAGGTGGGCTTCCAGCAGCGTGGGGTCCAGCTGCAGCGCGGTCTGCGCCTCGCGGAAGCCTTGGTCCCAATTCTGGGCGTCGTTCAGAATGTAGGAATAGTAAGCATGGGCCGGCGCGTAGTTGGCGTCCAGGGCGATGGCCTGCACGGCGGCGGCCCGCGCCTCGTCCAGCCGGTCGTTGTAGTACAGGGCCCAGGCGTTGAGGGCGCGGGCCTTGGCGCTGTCGGGCGCCGCCAGGATGGCCGAACGCGACGATTCGAGCGCGTCTACGTATTGTTCGGCGAAGATCTGGGACCGGGCCAGGCCCACCCAGTAATCGACGTTCTTGGAATCGATCTCCAGCGCCCGCTGGTAAGCCAGGATCGCCTCGGTGAAGCGGCCGGCGCTGAAGCGCGCCTTGGCTTCCTCCGCCCAGGAGATCGGGTTGCGGGTCGGCGTGGCGGTCGGCTCAAAGGGCCGCTGGATCTGGCCCTGCTCAAACTGGGTGTAGAGCCACAGGGCGGCGAAGATCAGGCCGGCCCAGATGATCATCCGCCCCAAACTGGATCGCCGGCCGGCCCGCCGCAAAGGTAAGGAACGGCCTCGGAGTTGCATAATCTTAACCTTCTCGCCGCCTATTATCCCTCGGGAGGTTCGAGCGTCAAGAAAGAGCCGATGAGACGGTGGTTAATTCGGAACTTAGCCGCGCGGGCCGGCGTCGTGATACCGTTTATAATGCCCGCGGATCAAGCTCGTCTTGCTATGTCATCCCCGTCCGACTCACTTCCTACGCCGGCGCATCCGCCGTCGCGCCTGATTTCCCTGCTGGGCCTGGGCTTCGCGGTCGTTCTGCTGTTGGCGCTGGGCCTGGCCACCTGGACCGGCTACCGGGCCGGCCTCACCGTGCGCGATGACCAGGCCCGCGCCACCCAGGCCCAGGACCTGCAGGCGCAGTACACGCTCGGCCTGGCCGATCTCGACGCCGGCCGGCTGGCCATGGCGGCCTCCCGTTTCGAGTACATCCTGGCCCGCGACCCGGAGTATCCGGGCGCGCGCGAGAAACTGGCGGCGGCGCAGGCCGCGCTCAACGTCACGCCCACCGCCCCGCCGCCCACCCTGCCGCCCGTCGTCGGCGAAGACCCGGCCGAAATGCTGGCCCAGGCCGAGCACTACGTGGCCGACGGCAATTGGGACGCCGCCATCGCGGCCGTCATGCGCCAGCGCACGGTCGCGCCCCAGCACGAGGTGCTGCGCGGCGATCACGTCATCTTCACGGCCTTGCGCGGCCGCGGCCTGGCGCGCATCCAGGGCGAGCAGATGGAGGCCGGCATCTTCGACCTGGACCAGGCCGGCCAGTTCGGCACCCTGGACCTGGAGGCCCGCAATTACCGGGCCTGGGCCCGCCTGTACCTGGCCGCCAAGAGTTACTACGGCCTGGATTGGGTCAAGACGCTCGACATCTTGAACCAGCTGTACATCCTGGCGCCCAACTTCAAAGACACCACCCGCCTGCTGTACACGGCGGCGGTGGCCTACGGCGACCAACTGGCGGCGGCCGGCGACGCTTGCGCGGCCGTCGAGCACTACACCCAGTCTCAGCAGCTGTTGGTGGACTCCCTGGTGGCCGAACGGCTGGCGGCGGCCCAGACGGCCTGCGCGCTCGCGCCGAGCCCGGAGCCCACTGACCTGGGCGCCACCCCGACGCCGTGAAGCGGGCCGACCTTACGTTTACTTGCCGCCCCTGGTTTTGCCTGCTATATTGCCGATTGCTCCTTGCGGGCGGCCGGCGCGCCGCCCTTTTTGTTGCCGCTCAACCTTGCTCGTAAGTAGGAGTGCCTGCCGCATGCGTCCTCTGTCTCAACCCCGGGCTGCCCTGTCAGCTCTGCTGGCCGCCGCCCTCCTGCTCGCGGCCTGTGCGGCCCCACAAGCCTCCGGCTTCACGGCCCTCACCACCGACCGGACCATCGTTCAATTGGCCGAAGGCCTGGCGCTCAGCGTCAGCCCGGCGGCGCTGACGCCCGATTTCGAGGTCAATCTGCAGGCCTGGTCGGACGCGCAGCTCACGGCGGAGTCGGCCCAAGGGCCGGCCGCCGCCGCCTTCGCGGCCCGGCCGCCAGCGCTCACCCTGGCCAGCTCGATCTTCACGCTGGAGGCGCGCGGCACCCGCCCGGCCCAGGTGTTCCTGTCCGTCATCACGCCCTCCGCGGCCGACGCCGCCGAGTTTGACCTCTACGGCTGGGATGGCCAGGCGTGGAGCTTCCTGCCCTCCGAGCCGAAAGGCGGCCAGCGCGTCGCGGCCGTGGCCGCCCTGCCCCAGGCGGTGGCGCTCTTCCGGTCCGTCCCGCCCTCGCCGCTGGCCTGGGTCCGCCTGGCCCCCGGCGACACCCTGCCGGTCGGGGCGCCCGTGGATGCCCTGCTGCTGGGCGGCGTCACGCTCAACCCGAACGGTTCCCTGGGCGGGGTGCTGCCCAACCTGCCCCCCGGCCTGGCCGCCCCCCTGTATCCCATCATCCAGGCGGACGGCGCGCAGATCGCGGCCGCGCTGGCCGACCCGGCCGCGCGCGCCGCGCAGATCCAGCTGCTGGCCCAACTGGCGGCCGGCGGCAACTTCGCGGGCCTGGCCCTGGACTACCGGGGCCTGCCGGCCGCCGCCGCCGCGGATTTCACCGCCTTCGTCGGCGCGCTGCATACCCAGCTCAAGGCCCAGAACCACGCCCTGCTCGTCTTCGTGGACCTGGGCGATCCCGCCACCGGGGTACCGGCCAGCGCCGTGGACCTGCCGGCCCTGGGCGCCGCCGCCGATGCCGTCCTGGCCCGCCTGCCGGCCCGCCCGGACAGCCTGGGGGATGGCTCGGCCGAGCTGCTGCTGCGCCAGGCCGCCAACCGGGTGGAGCGCGGCAAACTGCGGGCGGTCACGTCCGCCCTGGCCCTGGTCGGCGACGTCCAGCCGCCGCGCGGCCTCGGCCAGACCGAGGCGCTGGCCGCCCTGGGCAATGCCCAGGCCTCCGGCTGGGCGGATACGCAGTACGTGAACCAACCCGTCACCGTGACGCTCTCGGGCGGTTATCAGACGGC
>JAEURL010000455.1 GCA_016789165.1 Anaerolineales bacterium
GCGCGGCGCCGCCGCCCGGCCGGCGGTTAAAACGAAACCGGGCCTGCCGCGGCAGGCCCGGTTGTGGTTCAATCAATGGTCGTGGGCCGTTTACCGTCCGGCCGAGACGGTCCAACCGGCCGGCGGCGGGGCGGGCACCGGCGTGTTGAGCGGGCCAGACAGGGCGTACCAGGCGGCGGCCGCAATCAGCGCGATCATGACGGCCAATTTGACGAACTGGCGTTTGAGGCTCATGGCAGCATCACACTATACCAGATCGACCAGGCGCTGTCGGCGCCCGCTGTCGGTCCGGCGAACGAAATCGAACCGTTGTTGTCCCAATTGAGCGTGAGTCTAGGCCCGGCCCGCCGGCCCGTCGTCGGCCGAAAGGCCGACCGAAGACTGAGCCGGTCGATGCATAGACGCCCGGCGCCCTGATTTGGTTGCCGGCTGCCGGAAGGGCCTGCAAAATGCGTGCCCGGCCGGCCGGAATCTTCGAACTTGCCAGGCTTAGAAACTTTGTGCTATTCTGGCGGCGCATCGGCGGCTGAGGGCGGCCGGCGCAGTGGAGCGTGTATGACCGCTGAACCCGTGGTACTTGTCGATAACCTGAGTAAGACTTATCGGGTGCCGGAGCGTGAGGGCGGCTTCGCGGCCGCCGTGCGCGGTTTCTTTCGGCGCACCTATCGGGACGTGCCGGCCGTCCAGCAGGTGAGTTTTCAGATTGCGCCCGGCGAGGTGGTGGGCTTCCTGGGCCCGAACGGCGCCGGCAAGACCACCACCCTCAAGATGCTTTCCGGCCTGCTGCACCCCAGCGCCGGCGGGGCCCGGGTCCTGGGCTTTACGCCCTGGCAGCTGAAGCCGGCTTACCTGCGTGCCATCACGCTGGTGATGGGCCAGCGCAACCGGCTGTCCTGGGACATCCCGGCCGCCGATTCGTTTCTGCTTAACCAGGCCATCTACCGGCTGACCGACGCCGATTACCAGCGGACCCTGGCCGAGCTGGACGAGCTGCTGGAGCTGGGCCCCTTGCTCAAGAAGCCGGTGCGCAACCTGTCCCTGGGCGAACGCATGAAGTGCGAGCTGGCGGCCGGCCTGCTGCACCGGCCGCAGGTGCTCTTCCTGGATGAGCCGACCATCGGCCTGGATATCACCGCCCAGGCGCGCATCCGGACCTTCCTGCAGGAGTACAACCGGCGGACCGGCGCCACCATCCTGCTCACCAGCCACTACATGGCCGATGTCACCGCGCTGTGCGAGCGGGTGCTCATCATCCATCACGGCCGGCTGAAATACGACGGCGGCCTGACTGATCTTTCGCGCCAGATCGCGCCCTTCAAACTGATCGGTGTGGCGTTGGGCGAGGCCGTGGCCGCCGACCTCAGCCGCTACGGCACGCCGGTTCAAACCGAGGAAGACGGCGACAAGCACTTCATCCAGGTGCCGGCGGACGCGGTTACGGCCGTCACGGCGCGGCTGCTGGCCGACCTTCCTGTGCACGACATCACCATCGCCGACCCGCCCATCGAAGACGTCATCGAGCGCGCGTTCCACGAGTGAGGCCGCATGCTGCGCATCTATCAACGCCTGTGGCAGGTGACCTGGGCCGAGCAGTGGCAGTACCGGGCCAACCTGATCATGTACCTGCTGTACTGGCTGGTCTCGCCCGTGGTCTACCTGGCGGTCTGGTCCGCCATTGCCGAGGCGCAGGGCAGCGTCAACGGCCTGACCGCCAACGACTTCGCCACCTACTACCTCACGCTCCTGATCGTGGACCAACTGACCAGCGAGATCACCATCCACGCCTTCGGCTATAAAGTTCAGGATGGCAGCCTGTCCGGGGAGCTGATCCGGCCGGCCCACCCCCTGCTGACCAATACCCTGGTCTACAACCTGGCCTTCAAGGCCCTTTCGCTGCTGGGCCTGGTGCCGGTCTGGGCGGTGCTGTTCGCGCTCTTCCAGCCCGATTATGGGACCGTGACCCTGGCCAACCTGCTGCTGGCGCTGCTGGCCATCGGGCTTGGGTTCGGCATCAGCTTCCTGCTGGGCGCGGCCCTCACCTGCGTGGCGTTCTGGACCACGCGCGTGTGGGCGCTCTACGAGCTGTACGCCGGGGTGACGGTGCTGTTCTCGGGCCAGTTCGTGCCCCTGAGCCTGATGCCGCCGGCCATCCAGACCGCGGCGCAATTCCTGCCCTTTCAGATGTTCAAGTACGTGCCGGTCCAGATCATATTGGGCCGGCTGACCTGGCCGGAAGTGTTGGGCTACTATGCGCTCGGGCTGGCCTGGCTAGCGGCCGCCTGGCTGTTGTTTCGCTGGGTGTGGAGCGCGGGCCTCAAGCGCTACTCAGCGGTGGGGGCCTGACCATGCCGGTGCTGCGATTAATCAAGGCTTACCTGAGGGTCAACCTGCAGATGGCGCTGGCCTATCGGGCGGAGGCCGTGGTCCACATCGCCGTCAATTTGATGTGGCTGGGCTGGGAGCTGCTCAGCCTGACCATCATCTTCAACAATACGGCCACGCTGGGAGGGTGGGGGCCGGGCGAACTGGTGGCCCTGCTGGGGGTCTTCCGGCTGGTCAACACGCTGATGGCGGCCGTGATCTGGCCCAACACCGAGTACTTCAACACCAGCGTGCGGGACGGTTCATTGGATTACATGCTGCTGCTGCCCGTCAACAGCCTGTTTGTGGTGACGTTCTCGCGCCTGACGCTGTGGCGGCTGTGGGAGCCGATCCTGGCCGTAATCCTGATTGCGGCCGGCCTGGGGCTGAGCGGGGCCGGCGCCGCGCCGCTCAATCTGGCGGCCTTTCTCGTCCTGGTCCTGGCGGGCGCCGTCATCCTGTACAGCCTGTGGATCGCCCTGATCGCCTTCACCTTTTGGTTCACGAAGTTCGACAACAACGTGACGATTCTGCAGGCCCTGCTGGACACCGGCCGCTATCCGGCCACGGTCTACCCCACCTGGCTGCGCGTCATCGTGACCTTCATCGTCCCGATTGCGCTGGCCACCACCGTGCCGCTGCAGGCCCTGCGCGGCGAGCTCAGCGGGCCGCAGGTGGCGCTCTTCCTGGGGATCAGCCTGCTCAGCTTGTGGGTGGCCACTCAGATCTGGCGGCGCGGCGTGCGGCGCTACAACGGCGCCAGCAGCTGAGCCGGCCGTTTACCACCAGACGGTGTCGCCCTCGGTCAGCGGCCACTCGGCGCTGACGCGGGCCGCCTGGCCTGGCCCCTGCCAGGCCGTCAGGCTGCCGCCGGCGGCCTCCACCCAGGGGCGCAGTTCCGTCCAGCTGCCGGGCTGAGCGGGCCCGCTCGCCTCGGTGTGCCCGGCGCCGAGCTCCACCCGCAGGAGGCCATCCTCGGCCTCCGCGCGCATCCAGCCGCCGGCCAGGCCGGCCGCTGAGCCGATCAGCGGCAGCGCCGCCTGCACATATCGATACAGCATGATTTTCAGCGCCGGCGGCACCTGAGCCGGAAGCCCCGCAGCGGTCACGGACACGGGTTGGTTCACGGACGCTGGGGCGGCCGCCGCGGCCTGGCGCAGAACTTCTGCCAGCGGCAGGGCCGCGAGGTTGGCCGGCAGGGCCGGGCGCCCGGCCGGCTGCGGGGCGCCCTCGTAGGCCAGCACCAGGCGCGCGGCGCCGCGCCGCGCGTGCGCCAGCCGCTCTTCGGCCAGGCTCAGCCGCTGATCCAGGGCGCTCACGTGGTGGTGCAATTGATCGCCCTGCTGCACGGCGGCTCGGCTGCCGCGCCCGACGAGGCCGGCCAGCGCCAGAAACACACCGCCCATCACCCCGCCGAACACCAGCCAGTTAGCCGTCTGCGCCTGGCGGGCCTCCTGTTCGAGGGCCTCGACGGTCTGGTACAGCTCAATGACGGCGGTCACCTGGCCCGTCTGCGGGTCGAGGACCGGGTTGTAGACCTCCAGCAGCTGCGGCCACTGGCCGCGCTCCAGGAAGTTCGCGGTGTCCTCCAGATCGCTGACGTCGCATACGATCTCGCCCCGGAAGGCCCGCGCCAGCTCGTCCTTCACCGGGAAGATCCGGCCGACGAGCGCCGGGTTGGTGCTGTGGATGACCTGCCCGCCGGGGTCCCAGACCTTGAAGGCGACGATGTTTTGGCCGAACGGGGTAGGGCCGACCAGGCGCTGCAGGGCCTGGATGTGCTCGGTGGTCAGCGGGGCACCGGCGGCCAGTTCCGGCAGCGGCGGGCTGAGCAGGCCGCTGACGTACAGGGCGGCCGCGCCGGCCGCGCGTGTGATGAGGCCGGCCCGGATCTGGGAGCCGGCCCAGCCTCCCAAGCCGGCCAGGCTGAGCCCTAGCAGGATGAGGCTGAGGGGGACAAATTGCTGGGCCAGGGTCATCCGCCGCATAACGCCTCGACAAATGGGGATAACGCGGCATACCAGCGCCCCAAAATCAGGCTGGTCCGCCGCTATTGATTCCCAGTCGCGTTGGCGGCAAAAAAGTTGCGGGGCGCCGGCCCAATCCGGCTATGCGACCGAGCGGCTCAAGCCCGGGGCCGGCCGGCCGCCAGCCGGGCCTGCAAAAGGAGGGTGGCTGCCAGGCCCAGGCCGAGGGCGGCCACGATCAAAGGGGTGCCGGCCTCCCAGTGCCCGTCGCCGATGACCAGGGCCAGGGCCGGCGCGCCCAGCATGGAGCCCAGGTTCTGGCCGATGCTCAGGATGCCGAGCGCCAGGCCGGCCAGCGCGGGCCGCGGCATGGTCTCCGGCGCCAGGGTGAAGGCCGCGGTGGGGATGAAGCCGGCCACCAGGCCGATCCCCAGGAAGAATAGCGCGGCGTTCCCGAACGTCTCCAGCCGGAACCCCCACAGTAGGAGCACGGCCGAAAGCGCCAGGGCGATGGCCAGCACCAGCGTGCGGCTGCGGACGCGATCCAGGGCCCAGCCCGCGGCCAGGGTGGTCGGGATGACGGTCAGGCTGGTCAGGCTGGAGTTGAAGTTGGCGGCCTCGGCGGTCTGGCCGAGCCGGTCCATCAGGTAGGTTGGCGACCAGGTGCCGTAGCCCGTGAAGGCGAAGGTGAAGGTGGCGAAGCTGAGCGCCACCAGCCAGCTGGCCGGATGCCACAGCCAGCGCCCGAAGCCTTCGGCGCCGGCCTGGGGCGCCGGGCCGGCCGGGGCGGGCGCGCCCACCACGACCGCGTAGAGCACGCCAGCCGCCGCCGCCGCCGCGGCCCCAAACCACCACAACCCCTGCCAGCCGAAGGCGCCGGCCAGCGGGCCGGCCAGGTTGAAGATGAGGAAGTTGCCGACCGGCACCCAGGAGGCCCACAGGCCCATCGGCAGGCCGCGCTCCGCCGGCGGGAACCACTGGCTGATGACGGCCGGGGCCACCACGCTGATCAGCCCCAGCCCAATGCCCTCCACCGCCCGGCCGGCCAACAACGCCGCCGGGCTGCCGGCCAGGCCGCCGATCAGGGACCCGAGCAGGGTGGCGCCCAGCGCCGCCAGGCCCGCGCCCTTGGGCCCCAGCCGCGCCAGGACCAGCGCGGCCGGCAGGCCGAGCACCACACCGGCCACCGCGATCGACGACATCAGCCAGCCGCCCGTCGCCAGGTCGATGTGC
>JAEURL010000504.1 GCA_016789165.1 Anaerolineales bacterium
CCTGCTGGTCACCCTGCCCACCGTCTCAGGCGCCCTGATCCTGGGCGGCATGCTGCGCAACGACCTGACCGCCTTCGTCTTTCGGGTGCTGTTCCTGTTCGCCGGCGCGGTGACGGCCCTGATCTCGGTCGATTCGCCGACGCTGGGCAAGGCAGGCGAATACTACCTGGTGCTGATCGCGGCCGTGCTGGGCATGGGGTTGATGGCCTCGGCCGCCGACCTGCTGATGCTCTATCTGGCGATCGAGATGACGTCCATCGGCCTGTACGCCCTGGCCGGCTTCCTGCGCGAGAACGATAAGAGCGCCGAATCTGGCCTGAAGTACTTCCTGTTCGGGGCCTTCACCTCCAGTATCATGCTGTACGGCTTCAGCCTGCTGTACGGTTTCACCGGCCAGACCAACCTGTACGCCGTCGGCGCGGCCCTGGCCGCGATGCCGCTGGAAGCCGCGCTGCTGGCGCTGCTGCTGGTGCTGGTGGGCTTCGGGTTCAAGGTCTCGGCCGTGCCCTTCCACTTCTGGGCGCCGGACGTGTACGAGGGCGCGCCCACGCCGGTGACGGCCTTCCTGTCGGTGGCCTCCAAGGCGGCCGGCTTCGCGGTGCTGATCCGCGTCCTGCTGGCGGTCTTCCCGGGCATCGAGGGCACCTGGACCACCCTGATTGCCGTGATCGCGGCGCTGACCATGACGGTCGGCAACGTCATCGCCCTGACCCAGAAGAACATCAAGCGCCTGCTGGCCTACTCGTCCATTGCCCAGGCCGGCTACATGTTGATGGGCTTGGCCGCGCTCTCGGCCAACGGCCTGGCCGCCATCCTGTATTACCTGGGCATGTACACGCTCACCAACCTGGTGGCCTTTGGCGTGATCGTGCTCGTCTCGCGCATCACGCACTCGGACGAGATCGCGGACTACGCCGGCCTGTCGCGGCGCTCGCCCGGCCTGGCGCTGGCGCTGCTGGTGGCCTTCCTGTCGCTGGGCGGCATCCCGCCGCTGGCCGGCTTTTTCGGCAAGTTCTACTTGTTCACGTCTGTCATGCAGAGCGGCCTGGTCTGGCTGGCCATCGTCGGCGTGCTGAACGCCATCGTCAGCCTGTACTACTATTTGATCGTGCTCAAGGTGGTCTACCTGGGTGAGCCCAAGGACGCCGCCGTGGTCTATCCCGTGTCGCGGCCGTACACTTTCGCCCTGTGGGCCTGCGCGATGGGCGTGATCTTCGTGGGCGCCGTCATCGGGCCGTGGGTGAACATCGCCACGGCCGCGGCCGGCGGGCTGTTCTGAGCGCCGCGCCCGGCCCCAACGCTATGCGGATGCGTTGACTCATAATTAGCGGGTGTGATAAACTGCACAAACGATGAGCCAGGCTTCTAATCCTGACCCGGACCGCGCGCGGTCTGAGTTCGTGCTGGCTGTCGTGCAAGTGGTGGGGCTTGGCGGCTTTGTGATGCTGGGCCTCGTCCTGGCGGCGCTGTTTCTGGGCTTGGCCGCCGATCGTTTCCTGGGCACCCGCCCGCTATTCACAATCGGTATGTTGGTGCTGAGTGCGCCCCTCAGCATTTTTTTCATGTTCCGGATCGCGACGAAAGCGGTCGCAAAAATCAAACCTTTGAAGCAGACTAAGTCTGAGTCGCAAGGAGAGACCCGAACTTGACCACACACGCTGCCCCTCAACGCCGTTTCGGCTTCTGGCGCTGGGTTTGGCTGGCCCTGATGATCTTGGGCGGTTACCTGGCCTTTGTCGTCGGCGGCATCTGGAAACCCGTGCCGCCGGCCGTGGTGCTCCCGGCCGAGCCGGCCTGGCCAGGCCTGTACCTGGCCCCCGGCCTGCCCTTCACCAACACCATGCTCTCGGCTCTGCTGGCCAGCCTGGTGTTCTTCGTCCCCATGCTCCTGGCGGTGCAGGGCTTTGTGCGCGGCGGCTCCGCCGTGCCCTCGGGCTTCTACCAGGTGGTGGAGATGGCGGTGGAGTTCTTCTGGAACACCACCCAGAGCGCGGCCGGCAAGTGGGCCAAGCGCATCTTCCCCTTCACGATGACGATCTTCCTGTACGTCCTGGCCGCCAACCTGTTCAAGATGCTGCCGATCCACGAAACGATCGGCTACACCAAGGTGGCGCACGGCAACGTCCAGGGCTACTCCACGGTCGTGGTCGGCGGTATCCACCTGCTGGATGGCTCGCACCCGTATGACGCGGCCGCGCACGCGGGTGAGGCCGGCCACAGCGAGAGCGCCGGCGGCGAGGCCGAGGCCAAATACTGGAACAGCCCCGAGCCGTGCGAGAACTGCGAGGTCGTGCCGAGCATCCGCGGCGCGGCCACGGATCTGAATTTCACGGCCGCGCTGGCCCTGGTGACCATGCTCATGGTCCAGATCTTCGGCGTCTGGGCGCTCGGCCTGGATTACTTCTCCAAGTTCTTCAACCTGAAGACCATCATCAGCAAGCCGTTCTTTGGCCTGATGGATTTCATCGTCGGCCTGCTGGAGCTGATCTCCGAGATCGCCAAGATCCTGTCGTTCTCGCTGCGTCTCTTCGGCGTCATCTTCGCCGGCACGCTGCTGCTGGCCATCCTGGGCAGCATGACGGCGGTGTTCGTGCCCGGCCTGCTGGTCGGCCTGGAGCTCTTCGTGGGCATCATCCAAGCCTACGTGTTCTCCACGCTGGCCCTGACCTTTATGAGCCAAGCGACCGTGTCCCACCACGGCGATGAGCATTCTGAAGAAGCACACTAAGCATCAATTACTTTTGGAGGCACCCTATCATGAATGATCCGGCTACCTTCCTGCAAGCCATGCGCTATCTCGGCGCGGGCCTGGCGGTTATCGGCGTGGCGGGCGCGGGCGCAGGCATCGGCATCGTCGTCGGCGGCGCGGTGCAGGCCATGAGCCGCAACCCCGACTATACCCCCACGATCCAGACCAACATGATCCTGGGCATCGCGTTCGCCGAGGCCGTGGCCATCTACGCCCTGGCGGTCGCCCTGATCATCCTGTTCGTCTGAGGAGCGCTCCATGGAAGCCCTTGCCAACCTGGGGATCAATCCCGGTTTCCTGCTGGTCTTTGCCCTGTATTTCCTGCTGGTGGTCTTCGTCATGGCGCGCTGGGTGTACAACCCGGTGATCAAGGCGCTCGACTCGCGCAAGCAGAAGATCGCCCAGGGCCTGGAAGACGCGCGCGTGGCCGCGGCGGCGCGGGCCAACGCCGAGGCGGAGGCCAAGAAGGTCATCGCCGAAGCGCAGGCTGAAGCCAACCGGCGCGTGTCCGAGGCCACCGAGCGCGCCGAGAAGGCCGCGGCCGACGTGAAGGCGGCCGCTGAGACGGAGCGCGCTCGCATTCTCAAGGCGGCGGAAGAAGATGTCCTGACCGAGCGCAACCGCCTGCTGGGCGACCTGCGCGGGCAGGTGGCGGCGCTGGCCATGGCGGCCGCCAACAAGCTGATCAAGGACACCCTGGACGAGCAGCGCCAGCGCGCCCTGATCAACGACTTCTTCAGCGGTGTGAAGTCCGGCAAGGTCGTGGTGCTGGAGGGCGAGAGCCTGACCGGCACGGCGGCCGAGGTCACCAGCGCCCTGCCGCTGACCGCGGCCGAGCAGGAGACCGTCAAGCGCGACATCACCTCCAAGATGGGCGCCACGGCCTCGGTCACCTTCAAGGTGGATCCGAACATTCTGGGCGGCCTGATTATCCGCGTCGGGGACAAGATCATCGACGGTTCGGTGGCCGGCCAGCTCGAGGGCCTGCGCCAGGCCGTGCGCTAACTCCCGGCTTCGTTCGTATGCCAACGCCGGGTGCGGGGCCAGTGCGGCCCGGCATCCGGCGTTTTGCTTAACCGCGATGCAGCTCTCTGACTTGCTGGCGGCCCTGCCGCAGATTACGGCCCGGTCCGGCGCCGGCGACCCGGCGATCACGTTGATCACGGCCGACTCGCGCCGGGTGATCCCGGGCGCGCTGTTTGTGGCCGCCCGCGGCGAAACCGTCGACGGGCATCGGTTTATTCCGGATGCCCTGGCGCGGGGGGCGGCGGCGGTCGTAGTCGAGGACCCCGCCGCGGCCGGCGGCGCGCCGGTCCTGATCGGCGTCCCCGAGGCGCGCGAGGCCCTGGCCTGGCTGGCCGCCGCCTGGCACGGTTTCCCGGCCCGCCGGCTGGTGATGATCGGGGTGACCGGCACCGACGGCAAGACCACCACCAGCACCCTGATCCACAGCATCCTGACGGCCGCCGGCCTGCGGGCCGGCCTGATCTCCACCGTCGGGGCCGTGATCGGCGGGCAGACGCTGGACACCGGCTTCCACGTCACCACGCCCGACGCCTTGGACCTGCAGGGCTACCTGGCCCAGATGGCCGCCGCCGGCTTCACGCACTGCGTGCTGGAGGTCACCTCGCATGGCCTGCACCAGCACCGCGCCACGGCCTGCGAGTTCGACGTGGCCGTGGTGACCAATATCACCCACGAGCACCTGGATTACCACAAGACCTACGAGCAGTACCGGGCCGCCAAGGCCCGCCTGTTCACGGGCCTGGCCGGCGCCGCGCGCAAGCCGGGCGTGGAGAAGGCCGGCGTGCTCAACGCCGACGACGCCTCGTACGCCTATCTGTCCGAAGCCTTCGCCGAGCGCCAGCTGAGCTACAGCCTGCGCGCCGGCGCCGACGTCACCGCGCGGGCGATCGAGTTCCGGCCGGCCGGCCTGCACTTCCGCGCGGTCGGCCCGGACTTTGAGTGTGAGGTCGCCAGCCCGCTGGCCGGCGCCTTCAACGTCTCCAACTGCCTGGCCGCCGTCGCCGCCACGGCCGGCGTCCTGCGGATCGCGCCCGCGGCCGTCCAGCACGGGATTGCGGCCCTGCTCGGCGTGCCCGGTCGGATGGAGCGCCTCGACCTGGGCCAGCCGTTCACGGCCATCGTGGATTTCGCCCACACCCCCAACGCCCTCCGGCGGGCGCTGGAGACGGC
>JAEURL010000511.1 GCA_016789165.1 Anaerolineales bacterium
TCCGTCTCACGACGTACACACATAACTGCGCCTTGGGAAGGCTCGCTGGCGTTGAGCACACGCAGGCAATATGGCGCTGTTGCTTTACCGCGCGGCGATATCCCAGGCGCTTATCCGCTGCCCGAGAGCTTGACGCGGGTATAGGCTGATACAAACAGGGGAGGCGCTCACACTGCAGGGCGATCAGCGCCTCCTGCGTGAACCCGCGCCTGCAATTCGGGTCGGTGACTAGACGCGCCGCCACTATCGTGAAGGCGGTTCCCCGGCCCGGCTCAGCCGGTTCAATCGGCGGCCGAATCTGCCGGCAGGAGCGTAAAGCTGAACAGCGCGCCGGCATAGCCGGCCAGGCCGTGGTTCTCCACCCAGATCCGGCCGCCGTGCGCCTCCACCACATGCTTGACGATGGCCAGGCCTAGCCCGGTGCCCCCGCTTTTGCGGGAGCGGTCGCCGCGGAAAAAGCGCTCGAACACGCGCGGCAGGTCGGCCGGCGCGATGCCCGGCCCGGTATCGGCCACCTGGACGAGCAGATCGCCGTCCGCGGCGCGCGCCTGCACGCGGATGGCACCGCCGGCCGGCGTGAACTTCAGCGCGTTGTGGATCAAGTTGCCAAGCGCGCGCTGCAGCAGGTCGGTGTCGGCCAGCGCCCTCAGTTCTGGCGGGACATCGATCTCGATGCGCTGCTGGCGGTGTTCCGCCTGCGGGCGTAAGCGCTCGACCGCGGTTTGGGCCAATGGCGCGAGGGGGGTGGGCACCAGCCGCACGATGGCCTGGCCGGATTCAATCTGGGCCAGGTCCAGCAGTTCCTGGGCGATCTGCTCCAAGGCCTGGATCTCGGTCTGGATCTTGAGCATCAAACCGGCGGTCTCGCCGGTATCCCGGGCCATGCCGGCCGGCAAGCTCTCGGTCAACAACCGGAGCGAGGTCAACGGTGTGCGGAGTTCATGCGAGATGTTGGCGATGAAATCCCGGCGGGCGCGGCCCAGACGCTGGAGTTCGCCGAGATCGCGCAGGCTGACGATCACGCCATGTTCACCGGCGCGCCGCGCGCGCACGCGCTGGGGCTGGCTGTTAAGCAGCACCTGACGGTCGTCGTCTTCGCCACCTTGCAAGACATGTTCAGCGAGTTCATCAATCTCCAATGAGCGCGTGGCCGCGATCAGCGTCTGGCCGACCGCGGCTGCTGGCCCAAAGAGGCTGGCCGCCGTAGCATTGGCCTGGTGGATGACACGGTCCGGGCCGGCCACCAGTACGGCATCCACTTGCGCGGCCAACGCCGCCGCCAACTGCGCTCGCAGGCGCTCCACCTCTTGCCGGGCGGCCTGGACAGCGCGCTCGGCGGCCTGCCGCTCGAGTTCGGCCTTGGCCACCTGGGCGCGGCTGCGCTGCCATAGATAAACGGCGCCGGCCAACAGGCCGGCCGCGATGAGCCATTCCCACATGCCGGTCAACCCTCGAAACGGTAGCCCACGCCGCGCACGGTCGTAATCCGCTGCGGCGCGGACGGATCCGTCTCGATCTTCTCGCGCAGCCAGCGGATGTGGACGTCCACGGTGTGGCTGTCTCCGACATAGTCGTAGCCCCAGACGCGGTTCAGCAAGAGGTCGCGCGAGAGCACCGCGCCCTGGTTGCGCATCAATTCCGCCAGCAGATCAAACTCGCGATGCGTCAGCTTCAACTCGCTCTGGTCGCGGTATACACGCCGGGCGAGCAGGTCCAAGCTCAGGTCGCCGGCGGTCAACCGGGTGGCCGCCGGCCGGCCGTCGGCGCGGGCCCGGCGCAGGTTGGCGCGCACCCGCGCCAGGACCTCGCCCAGGCTGAAGGGCTTGACCACGTAATCGTCGGCGCCAGTCTCGAGGCCCGTGATGCGGTCCATCTCTGTGCCGCGCGCGGTCAGCATGATGATCGGTACGTCCGAGTCGCGCCGCAGCAGCCGGCACACTGATAATCCGTCCAACTCCGGCAGCATCAGGTCGAGCAGGATCAGGTCGGGGGCCGCCTCGCGCGCCAGCCGCAGGCCCTCGGCGCCGTCGCTGGCTGTCAGGACGTCATAGTTTTCCGCGCGCAAATTGAGGGCCAGCGTTTCGCGCACGGTGGTTTCGTCTTCAACGAGCAGTATCTTGGGCATGAGTTCTCTGGGTCAAATGGGGAGGCCTAGTACTACTTTGTCAGATTGATCGGCTAGACTTGGGGGCATGGCAAAACCGAACCGCATGCCCCAGGCCCCCAGCGAGCCGATCCCTGAGCTGGATGAGTTCCTGAACGACTTTCGGAGCACCTTTGGCCGACGCGAGAGCTGGGCGGCCTTGGCGCTGTACCTGAGTGGGTTGCTGCTGGAGCACCCGAATAAGAACTGTGACACCCTGGCGGCGGTACTGCCAGGGGCGAGTGAACAACAGTTGCAGGGTCTGCTGACCCAAATGGTCTGGGATGAGCAGGCTTTGAACCGGCAGCGGGTCAAGAAATTGAGCGCCTTGCGGACCGAAGGCGACGGGGTCTTGGTGATTGACGACACGGGGTTTGCCAAACAAGGGCAACACTCGGTGGGGGTGGCGCGCCAGTATTCGGGAACGCTGGGCAAGGTCGGCAACTGCCAGGTTACGGTCAACTGCCATTACGCGGAACGGACCCTGGCCTGGCCGGTGGCCACCCGGCTGTACTTGCCGCGCAAGTGGTGTGAGGAGCCCGAGCGCCGCGCTGCCGGCCAGATCCCGGACGACGTGGTTTTTCAGACCAAGCCCGAGATCGCGCTGGCCCTGGTCGATGAAGCCCGGACGCTGCAGGTGCGGCACAGTTGCCTGGTGGCCGATGCGGATTATGGCGATAATCCGCAGTTTTTGAACGGTTTGGAGCAGCGGCAAGAGCGCTATGTCGTGGCGGTGCGCGCCAATTTCAGTGTGGCGCTGAGCCGCCGCGGAGACGCGCCGGTGCAACGGGCCGACGACATCTTGGCCGCCCTGCCCAAATGGCACTGGCAGACCATTCGCTGGCGAGAAGGCAGCCAGGGCTGGTTGCGGGCCAAGTTCGTGGCCGTCCGCGCCTGGCGGGTCGATGGTCAGGGGCAGCGCCAGATCGGCTGGCTGCTCGGTCAACGTCCGACCCGCGGCGCCGGCGACTGGAAATACTTCTGGAGCAACGCGCCGCAGGCACTGCCCCTGGCCACGTTGGTCGAGTACACCCACCGGCGCTACTGGGTCGAGCAGTTTCACGAAGAAGCCAAAAGCCTGCTCGGTTGGGACCAATACCAGGGCCGGCTGTGGTATGGCTTCCATCGCAACGCCGTGCTGGTCATGCTCAGTTTCAGTTTCTTGGTCTGGCTGGAATGGCGCGAACGGCAACAAATCCGTCGCCGGGGCCGGCCACGCGCGGCTTTTTCCCCCTCGGCCTGATCGCCGGCGGCGATCATTGGCCGAGGTCCATCGCCAAGTGGCAGATCGGTTGCGGCTGTTTGCCGCTCGAGAGTGGCTCATTCAGTATCAGGCGCTACTGATCTGACAAAGTAGTATTAAGGGGATCGGACCACAATCCCAACAATCAAGAATCCCGCACATGTGCCCACGAGGTCACGAATTATTCAGCAAGTTCCAGAATACCAAAGGAGATCACGATGTCGATTAGCGAACGGACGACAATTGCTTTCTGGTGAATCGAGACGCACTATAATGACGCCCTTGGCATAATAGTTCGGTCAAAATGGGCGAGACCCATCGAGTAACGTCAAGGAGACATCGATGCAACTGAAGTTCATGAGCGTTTTGGTTGTGGACCAAGAACGCGCACTGGAGTTCTACACGTCCGTGCTTGGTTTCCAGAAGATGGCCGATAGTCCCATGGGCCCGTTCCGGTGGCTGACCGTTATCTCGCCGGATGGCATTGAAGGGGTAGAACTTGTGCTTGAAGCGATAAGCTTTGAGCCAGCACGTATCTACCAAAAAGCGCTCTTTGAGGCGGGTATTCCCG
>JAEURL010000532.1 GCA_016789165.1 Anaerolineales bacterium
GATAGCCGGACGTTAAAAAAAGAGCAGAAGTCAACGACTTCTGCTCCACTGACCGAAAGACGCCCGGAACTCAGCGGCGGCGCAGGCCCAGCCGGGCGACCAGGCCCTCGTAGGCCTTGGGATCGCGCTTGGCCAGGTAAATCAGGTGGCGCCGGCGCGCACCCACCATCTTCAGCAGGCCGCGGCGGGAGGCCTCGTCACCTTTGTGCACCTTGAGGTGCTCGGTGAGCTGGTTGATGCGCTTGGTGAGCAGGGCCACCTGCACCTCCGGCGAGCCGGTGTCGCCGTCGTGCCGGTGGTAATCGGTGATGATCTGTTGTTTCAGGCCTTTGTCCAGTGACATGACTTCTGCCCTCCTATTCGGCAGGTCGCCCGGTGGCGCGTCGAGGCTGGCCTCAACCCGCGTGCGGGTCTAGTCAAAATGGGGTGAGTGGCGGGGATTATAACAAGCGGGCGGGGAGTCGTCTAGAGACGCGGGGCTGACAACGGCGGGCGGCGCACAACGGATCAGCGGCTGAGAGCGAAGGGGCTCAGAATCCCATGGCGCAGCCGTCCGCCCGCGGGTCGCTGCCGCCCCACAGCACGCCGTCCGGGTCCCGGCGGATGATCTGGCCGCGGCCGAAGGCGGCGCGCGCGTAGCCCCCGATCTCGGCCCGCAGCGGGTGCCCGCGCCGGCGCAGGTCTTCCACCAGTTCAGCCGGCAGGCCGGCCTCCAGCAGCACCGTGCCGCCGGCCCGGCCGTCGTCGATGCAGAAACGCGGGCGGTCCAGGGCGGCCTGCGGGTCCAGGCCGTCGTCGGCCAGGCCCACCGCCACCTGCACGTGGCCCTGCGGCTGCATGAAGCCGCCCATCACGCCGAAGGGGCCGTACAGCGTGCCGTCGGCGCGGGTGAGCATCCCAGGGATGATGGTGTGATAGGGCCGCTTGCCCGGCTGGAGGGCGTTCGGATGCTCGGGGTCGAGCACGAAGTTGTGGCCGCGGTTTTGCAGCGTAAAGCCCCAGGAGCGGCCGGCCTCGTCCTCGGGCACCAGGCCGGTGCCGAAGCCCATGTAGTTGCTGTTGATGAACGAGCAGGCGTTGCCCTGTCCGTCCACGGCACACAGATAAACGGTGCCGGAGGCGCCCACCGGCGCGCCGCGCCGGATGTCCAGCGTGGCGCGCTCCGGATCGATCAGCCGCCGGCGCTCGGCCGCGTAAGCCGGGGAAAGCAGACCGGCCAGCGGGACCGGCGCAAAGGCGGGGTCGGCCACGTACCAACGCGCGTCGGCGAAGGCCGCGCGCAAGGCCTCGATGAGCAAGTGCCAGCGCCGGGGGGCGAAGGGGTCCAGGCCGGCCAGCCCGAAGCCTTCCAGGATGTTGAGGGCCAGCAGGGCGGTCAGGCCTTGGCCGTTGGGCGGGCACTCCCAGACGCGCAGGCCATGATAGGCCACGCTCAGCGGTTCGTCCCAGGTGGAGGTGTGGGCGGCCAGGTCAGCCTCGGCCAGCACCCCGCCGGCCGCCTGCACGCGCCGGGCGATGGCGCGGGCGATGGCGCCCTGGTAAAAGGCGGCCGCCCCGCCCTCGGCCACGGCCCGCAAGGTGCGCGCCAGGCCGGGGTTGCGGAAGATCTCGCCTGGCCGCGGGCCGCGCCCGCTCAGGGTGAAGGCCGCGCCGCCGGGGGTGCGGGCCAGGCGCTCGGCCGAGCGGCTCCAGAAGTAACTTGTAAGCGGGGTCACCGGGAAACCGTCTTCGGCCAGGCGGATGGCGGGCGCCAGGACCTCGGCCAACGGCCGCGCGCCGTGCCGGGCGATCAAGTCGCACCAGCCGGCGCAGGCGCCGGGGACCGTGACCGTGTGGGCGTGGTAGGGGTCGGCGATCTCGGCGCCGGCCGCCAGGCCCTGGGCGCGGATCAGGCCGCTGGACAGGCCGGCCGGCGCGCGGCCGGAGCCGTTCAGGGCGGTGACCGCGCCGGTCGCGGCGTCAAAGTACAGGGCGAAACAATCCCCGCCGAGGCCGGTGGAGGTGGGCTCGGTGACGTTCAGGGCGGCGGCCATGGCCACGGCGGCGTCGGCGGCGGTGCCGCCCTGCTGGAGGAGGGCGAGGCCGGCCTGGGAGGCCAGCGGCTGGCTGCTGGCCGTCAGCCCGCGGCGGGCCAGGACAGGGGAGCGGTAGGAGGCAAAAGTCGGTTCGCGCATAGCCGAGGGGCCTGGCCGGCGGGGTTCGGCGGCGGCCATGGCCGCCGGACGGGCCGGGCCCCAGTGTACGCCCCCCCGTCGGGCCGGTCAACGGGCCTGGCGGGGGGGGGAGGGAATTGGGGGTGTTCAGGCCCTTGCCGATTCGCCGGAGTGCGAGGATAATCCCCCCACTTTTAGCCTTCCCGGCCAAACACAATTTAAGGAGGTGCTATCGCGGTAGCTCACAGCCTTGCCCGCTCTGAGTTTGTTTCAGCACAACTCATGGATGGACCTTTCCTAGGAGAAGAAGATAATGAAACGCACGTCTTACGTCCTCTCGGCGGTCATCATCGCCAGCCTCATCCTGGCCGCCTGTGCCCCCGCCGCCACCCAGGCGCCGGCCGGCCCGGAGACCGTCAAGATCTACTCCAGCCTGCCGCTGACCGGCTCGAGCGCCGGCCAGACCACCACCATCGTCAACGCCATCAACCTGGCCCTCGAGCAGCAGACCCAGGGCGGCTTGGTGTGCAACGGCGCCATCAAGATCGAGTACGAGTCGTTGGATGACGCCACTGCGGCGGCCGGCAAGTGGGATGCGGCCAAGGAGCAGGAGAACGCCAACAAGGCCGTGGCCGACCCGAACACGGTCGTCTACATCGGCACCTTCAACTCCGGCGCCGCCCGCGTCTCCATCCCGATCCTGAACCAGGCCGGCATCGTCATGATCAGCCCGGCCAACACCGCCGACGACCTGACCGCCGGCGCCGACACCGCCAAGTACTACCCGAACGGCACCCGCAACTACACGCGCGTGGTGGCCCGCGACGAGTTCCAGGGCGCGTTTGCGGCCAAGTGGGCGGCCAAGCTGGGCGCCAAGAACGTCTACATCCTGGACGACACCGAGATCTACGGCAAGGGCGTGGCTGACCAGTTCGAGAAGAACACGGCCGCCAACGGCCTGACCGTGGTCGGGCGGGACGGCATCGACGGCAAGGCCGCGGACTACAAGGCCCTGGCCACCAAGATCGCGGGCACCAACCCGGATCTGATCTACTACGGCGGCATCACCCAGAACAACGCCGGCCAGCTGCTGAAGGACATCCGCGCCGCCGGCATCACGGCCATGTTCATGGGCCCGGACGGCATCCTGGAGAGCGCCTTCATTGAGGCCGCCGGCGCCGATATCGCCGAAGGCGTGTACGGCACCGTGGCGGGCTCCCCGCGCGCCAAGCTGCCGGAGGCCGGCCAGAAGTTCTACACGGACTACAAGGCCAAGTTCAACAGCGAGCCCGAGGCCTACGCCATCTACGGCTTCGAGTCCGCCAGCGTGGCCATCAAGGCCATCAGCACGGTCTGCAAGAAGGACAAGGCCGCCATCCTGCAAGCGGTGTTCACCACCAAGGACTTCAACGGCGCGCTGGGCACCTGGTCCTTCGACGCCAATGGCGACACCAACCTGTACGCCATGCTGGGCAACGTCGTCAAGAGCGGCAAGTGGGAAGAGGCCCCGGCGGACATCCTGCCGTAACGGCCCCGCCCACCCTGTTCATGCTGCCTTTTCGGTAGCCTGTCGCGTGTGAGCAAGAAGAGGGAGTGAAGTGGTCCCACTTTGCTCCCTCTTCGTTTGCGCCGGCCGGCCGCGCCTCCCGGTGAACCATGCCTGAAACCTCTCCTGCCACCCGACGCCTGTTGCGGAGCCTGCTCGTTGTCGCCGTGATCTACCTGGCCCTGCTGTTGGGGCAGCCGGCCGGCCTGGACCTGGTCAAGATCGCCGAAGACGTCCGCACGACGCCGACCAACCTCCTGCAGCAACTGATCATCGGCCTCTCGAACGGCGCCATCATCGTCATCATCGCCCTGGGCTACACCCTGGTGTACGGCATTATCGAGCTTGTGAATTTTGCCCACGGCGAGGTCTTCATGCTGGGGGCCTTCACGGCCCTGCTGGCGCTGTCGGTATTCACCACCACCACCGCCACCGGCGGTCTGGTGGCCCCGTTCTGGGCCGCGCTGCTGGGCTTCATCCCGGCCATGCTGGTGTGTGGCCTGCTGAACGCCGGCATCGAGCGCCTGGCCTACCGCCGCCTGCGCAACTCGCCCAAGCTGGCGGTGCTGATCAGCGCCATCGGCATGTCCTTTATCCTGCAGAACATCGGCCTGCAACTGGGGGCTTTTGGCAAGCTCACTCAGGTGGGGCCGGCGTTCAAGGTCTTCCAGGTGCTGGGCTCCAACAACGCCGCGCCCAAGAGCTTCCCGGTGGTGTTGAGCACCGATAACTTGCTGGGCAACTTCCCCATCCGCATTACGCAGGCGGACCTGCTGGTGATGGGCACGGCCCTGGTGCTGATGCTGGCCCTCAACTGGTTCGTGCAGAACACGCGCCTGGGCAAGGCCATGCGCGCCACCGCCCAGAACCGGGACGCCGCGGCCATGATGGGCATCAACGTGGATCAGATCATCGCCCTGACCTTCCTGATCGGCGGGGCGCTGGCCGGCGCGGCCGGCATGATGTTCGGCCTGTATAACGGCACGGCCGTCTTCACCATGGGCTTCACGGCCGGCCTGCGCTCCTTCACGGCCGCCGTGCTGGGCGGCATCGGCAACATCCGCGGCGCGGCCCTGGGCGGGGTGCTGATCGGCCTGCTGGCCGCCTTCAGCGATCAATACCTGGCCGTCCGCTGGACCAACGCCTGGGTGTTCTTGATCCTGGTGCTGGTGCTGCTGTTCCGGCCCACCGGCCTGCTGGGGCAGGAGTCAGGAGACAAAGCCTGATGAAACAAAAGCTCCTCTCCAACGCCGAGATCATCGGCATCCTGCTG
>JAEURL010000608.1 GCA_016789165.1 Anaerolineales bacterium
TACGTGACCCAGATCGGCGGCCTGGAAGTGGACCGCGACGCCGACGGGCTCTACCTGCGGAAGCGGTAAGCGCCCGCCCAAAAACAAAAACCCGAGGCCGGCCAGGCCTCGGGTTTTTTGTTGTCAGCTCGCGGCGCCGAGCGTTCAGCCGGCCTGCAGCTCGGCCGCCCACTCGTCCAGGCTGCGCGCCTGGCCGCGGGCCTGAGCGGCGGCCAGCACTTCCGCCGGCAGCGCCGTCCCCAGCTCCGCCAGCGCCAGCTCGCCGCGCTGGCGGGTCTCGTCGTCGCAGGCGGGATGGTGGAGGGCGAGCCCCAGCATCTCGGCGGCCTGTGCATGCCGGCCCGCGCGCACCCGCAGCCGCGCGATGCCGGCCAGGGCCAGCAGCGCGGCCGAGACCGCGCCCACATCCAGAGCCAGGGCCAGGCTCTCGCCGAAGTAGCGGGCGGCCTCGGCATCGTCGCCCAGGCGCAGGGAGACGTCGCCCAGGTTGTCCAGCAGGGCCGCCTGCAGCCGGCGGTCGCCGATTTCGTTGGAGAGCGCCAGCGCTTCCTGATACAACTGGCGCGCCTCGGCGAACTCATCCAGCTCGGAGGCCACCATCCCCAGGTTGCCGAGGGTCATCAGCACCCCGGTCCGGTTGCCGATGGTGCGGAAGGCGGCCTGGGCCTCCTGCAGGCGTTGGCGGGCCTGCGGCAGGCTCTTGCTGAACAGGTCCATCACGCCCAGGCTGTTCTGGACGTCGGCCAGGCGCACCGGGTTGTCGGTGACGCGGGCGATGGCCAGGCTCAACTCGTAGGATTCGGCGGCGGCGCGGTAATCGCCGCGGCTGCGGGCGATCCGGCCCAGCCGGCTGAGCGTGATCCCCACGGTCGTCTGGTCGTCGATCTCGCGGGCCAGGGCCAGGGCCTGGTTCAGCTGGACGACGGCCTGGTCGGCCTCGCCCAGCGCGAACAGCAGCCCGCCCAGCAGGCTGAGCGCGTCGGCCGTGCCCTTGCGGTCGCCGGCCGCCTGGGCCAGCGCCAGGCTGCGCTGCAGGCACTCCACAGCCGCCTTCACCTCGCCCAGGCCGGCGTGGGCCTCGCCCAGGCCGTAGTTCAAGCGGGTGGCCGTGATCTCGCCGGCCGCCTGGCCGGCGCCCACCAGCTCCAGCGCGCGCTCAAAGTAACGCAGCGCGTCGCGGAAGGCGCTGATCAGCAGCGCCTGCTCGCCGGCCAGGGCCGAGTACTTCACCTCGCGGGCGGGGTCGCCGGCCCGGCCCCAGTGGTAGGCCAGCAGCGCGGCGTAGGAGGCCAGGTCGTTGGCGTAGACGGTCTCCAGGGCCGCGCCGGCCAGGGCGTGCAGCTCACGCAGGCGGGCCTGCAGCTGCATCTCGTAGGCGGCGTCGCGCAGCAGAGCGTGGCGGAACAGGTAGCGCGTCTCGCTCAGCGCCGACCAGATCGATTCGGCCTCCGCCTGCCGCACGCGGTCCACCAGCCCCTTGTCATCGCGCAGCATCTGCGAGAGCACCCAGACCTCAAACTCCTGGCCGAGCACCGAGGCCGTCTGGACGATGGCCTTGACCTGCGCGGCCAGCCGGTCCAGGCGGGCCACCAGGACGGCGTTGATGCCGACCGGCAGTTCGGAGGCCTGGGCCTGGCTGGTGAGGGCGAAGGCCGGCGCCAGCCCGTCGGCGCCGGCGCTGACCGTGGTGAGCAGGCCGCGTTCGCGCAGGTCCATGGCCAGCTGTTCGACGAAGAAGGGGTTGCCGTCCGTGCGTTCGGCCAGGAAGGCCGCCAGGTCCGGGCGGAGCGGGCCGCCGAGGGTCTGGGCCGCCATGGCCTGGACGCCGGCCGGGGTGAGGGTGTTCAGGTCCAGGGCGGCCTGCAGCACGTCGTCGTCCACGGTCAGCACGTGGCGGCTGCCGTCGTCGCGGTAGCGCGTGGTGAGCACGACGGCCAGCGGGAACTGGCGGACGTTGCGCGTCAGCAGGCGCAGGAAGGCGGCCGAGTCATCGTCCAGCCACTGCGCGTCCTCGAATTGCACCACCACCGGCTGGCGCAGGCACTCGGCCAGGATCAGGGCCTTGCTGGCCGCCAGGGTGTTCTCCAAGCGCAGGCGCGGCTCCACTTGCTCGTACAGCGAGCCCGGCCAGTGCAAGCCGCCGGCCAGCGCGCCCAGGAAGGAGCGCGTGCGGTCCAGCTCGTCGGCCAGCTCCGGGCCGGGCGCCGGCTGGGCGCGCAAGTGGCTCAGCAGCCCCTCCAGCAGCCCTTCAAAGCGGGCCTTGTTCGCATCCTCCGGCAGGTCGGGCGTCTGCTCAAAATACTCGCGCAGGAAGTATTGCAGCGCGTTGAGAGGCTGTTTGAGGATGCCCTCCGCCGGCCAGACGTACCAGTGCACGGGCCGGCGCGCCTCCAATTGGCCGCGCACTTCGGCCAGCAGGCGGCTCTTGCCCACGCCTGGCTCACCGTGCACGGCCAGCAGGCCGGCGAAGCGGCCGGCCAGGATCGGCTCCAGGCCGTCCAGCAGCTGGCGCAGCTCCGGGGCGCGGCCCACCAGCGGCGTTCGGTACTGCTCGGCGGCCGCGCGGCCGTGCTGGCGGCCCAGCACGCGCGTCACCGGCACCGGCTCGCTTTTGCCTTTCACCTGCAGCGGCGTCAACGTCTCGCAGACGAAGATGGCGCTGACGGCCCGGTGGATCGGGCCGCTGATCAGCACTTCGCCCGGCGCGGCGCGCTGCATCAGCCGGGCCGCCAGGTTGACGTCGTCGCCCAGCGCGCCGTAGGTGCGGCGCGTCATACCGCCGTAGGCGCCGGCCCGGAAGGTGCCCTGGCTGATGCCGATCTGGAGCGGGCGCAGAAAACTCAGGTCGTCGGGCAGCGCGCGCAGCTCCAGCGCCGCGCTCACCGCCCGGCGCGGGTCGTCCTCGTGCGCCACCGGCGCGCCAAACGAAATGTGGAGGTAGCTGCCCTTATCGCCGATGGAGAGCGCCAGCAGGGAGCCCTCATAGCGGGCGATGATGGCTTGGACCCAGCGGGTGAAGCGGTCCAGCTGGACGCCGGCCTCGGCGTCACCCTCGTAATCGATGCCCTCGAAGCGCAGAAACAGCGCCACGGCCGGGCGCAGCTCGGGCAGGAACTCGCCCAGCCCGGCCTGGAGGCGTTCGTTCACGGCCGGCAGCAGCCAGGCCCAGGCCAGCTCGTCCGGCAGCGGCTCGGCGTTGACGTAGTCCGGGGCGGCCACCGCCACCGCGGCCGGCAGGTCCGCCAGCCGCGCGAACCGCTCGCCGGTCTCCGGCGCCGTCCGCCACTCGAGCGGCTGGAAGGCGTTGCCCAACTGGCGCAGGGTGGCCTCGTCCACCAGCACCTCGCCCTTGTTGGCCAGGTGCTCGGCCGTGGCCGTGCGCATGACCGTGGCGCCGGCCACCGCGTCGATCAGCTGGATGGCGGGATCGCCAACCACGAAGCGGCGCGTGGAACCGCTGGCGACGGTGGCCTTCATGGCCAGCGCGGCCGCGGCGCCGTTGGGCAGGCTGACGGCCGCGAACGGCCGCATGGCGGTCTGCATGGCCAGCGCGCAGGTTACGGCGCGCAGCGCGGCCTGGCCGTCAGCCTCGTGGAACCAGCACAGGATCGCGTCGCCGCTGAAGCTGATGACGCTGCCGCCGAAGCGGTCCACCTCGTCGATCAGCGCGTCGTAGACGCGGTTGAGCTGGCGGGTGAGCTCTTCGGCGCCGCGGCGCGGCCCCAGGGTGCGGGCCAGGGTTTCGGTCAGCGGCGTGAAGCCGGAGATATCGGCGAAGAGGGCCGCGCCAAATTCGCGGTCCGGCAGGGGCCGGCCGCGCAGGAGCGCCTGGCGGCGGTCGGTGGGGATGTAGATCGCGGCCGTTTCCATGCCGGAGGGATCAATCCGTTCGGTTATCGGTAAACCCAGTGTGACTGTCGCTGGTATTGTACTCCGCCCAGGCGGGCGTGTCATTCCCGCAATTAACCAAGCGGCGCGCCGGTTTTCCGGCGCCTCACGCGGCGGGCCTGTGATAGACTCCCGGCATGGCCCAGTCGATCACGCTTGTCCCCCTGCTCTGCCCCAATTGCCGCGCCGCGCTGCCGGCCCAGCCGGATGAGATCGCCTGGCGCTGTGCCGAGTGCGGCCAGGCCTGGCAGCTGGCCGAGGCCGACCCGAGCAGCGCGTTCGGGCTGGCGCCGCTCGAGATTTTCTTCGACGCCCGGCTCGACCCCCGCGTGCACGGCCGGCCCTTCTGGGTGGCGGAGGGCCGCGTGGGCCTGCGCCGCGAGACCTACAGCGGCAACCAGGACCGCCAGGCCCAGGAGTTCTGGTCCCAGCCGCGCCGCTTCTGCGTGCCGGCCTTCACCTGCCCGCTGGAAACCCTGGTGTCCCTGGGGATGGAGCTGCTGCGCGAGCCGCCCGACCTGCAGCCCGGGCCGGCCGCGCCCTTTACGGCCGTCACCCTGCCGCGCGCCGACGTGCGCGATATGGCCGAGTTCATTGTGGTGGGCGTGGAGGCCGGGCGCAAAGACCAGCTGAAGCGGCTGGAGGCCAACCTGCAGCTCTCCGAACCGGAGCTGTGGATCCTGCGCTGAGGCGCGGCGGTCACCGGCGCCCGCGGCGCGCCCGGAACAGCACGGTTAGATACAGCGCCAGCCCGAAGTTCAAATAACTCAATCCGCGTGGATCAAAGGCCGAACCAAAGCGCTGGTCGGCGGCCTGGAACTGCGCCAGGAAGGCGCCCAGCAGCGGGATGACCACCCGGTCATAGCCGCCCACCAGCCCGGCCGCCACGATGAGCCCCGGCCCGCCGCCGGCCCCGCCCAGGATCACCATCGCCAGCGCCATCGCCGAGAGCCGGAAATCCACCGCCTCGGGATCGATGTAGGTGAAGCTCACCGCGAAGAGCGCCCCGGCCACCGCCGCCAGCGCCGAGCCGAGCGCAAACGCCAGGGTGCGATAGCGCGCGGGGTCCACGCCGCTGCTGGCGGCGGCGGCCTCGTCGTCGTTGAGGGCGCGCCAGGCCCGGCCGATGCGTGAGCGCAGCAGCCGGCCGCCGGCCCAGGCCGCCAGGGCCACGGCGCCCCCGGCCAGGTAGTAACGCGCGGCCGGCGTCAGCAGGGCGAAGGTGAACAGCCGGGGCGCCGGGATGGCGGCGATGTTGGCGCCCTCGCCCAGGCCGGTCAGCCAGATGCGCGCCATCTGCCCCAGCGCCAGGGTGACGATGGCCAGATCGTCGCTGCGCAGGCGGCGCGTGAGCGGCCCTTTGAGCGCGCCGAACAAGCCGCCGGCCAGGGCGCTGGCCGCGGCCACCGCGCTGAAATCGAGCGGCTGCGGCAGCGCGGCCGCCAGCGGGCCGGCATACGGATTGGTGAGCAGGGCCGCCACGTAGCCGCCCAGGCCAAAGCTCACCGCGAAGCCGAGGTCCAGCAGGCCCGCCCAGCCCAGCAGCACGTTCAGCCCCAGCGCCAGCAGCGCGTCCACGGCCAGGCTGGTGGCGGTGGCCAGCCGCTGCAGGCCCAGCGCTTGATCCAGCACGGGATACAGCAGGCCCAGAGCGGCCAGCCCCCACACCCAGCGGCCGGCCGGCCGGGGCGCGCCGGCGGTGAGCGCCTCGCGGTCGGCCGGCTCAGCGGCGGCCGGGCCGCGCGCGCGCACGATCAGCAGGCCGATCAGCAGCGCTTGCAGGAGCAGCGGCGTCCAACGGGCCACCAGATAGTAGTCGCTGAAGGCGGCGGCCAGGCCCAGGAGCAGGCCGGCGCCCAGGGCGCCCACCGGATTGCCGATGCCGCCCAGGATGGCGGCCGCAAAGGCGATCAGGCCGCTCTGCGCGCCGGCGTTGGCGAAGGGATGGGTGTAGTACAGGGCAAACACGGCGGCGGCCAGGCCGGCCAGCGCGCCGCCGAGCAGGAAGGTCTGGGCGATGACGGCATCCGGGTTGACGCCCAGGACCCGCGCCAGCTCCAGGTTCTGGGAGACAGCCCGGATCGCCCGGCCCGAGCGGGTGCGTTCGAGGAACAGCCACACGCCCGCCGCCGCCAGGACCGCCAGGCCGATCACCAGCGCGTCCTTGAACGTGAGCGTGAAGCCGGGGCCGGCCGCCAGCGTCAGGGTCGGCAGGACTTCGGGGATGCTGTCGCGCGGCAGCTCCGGGACGCCGGGCACGCTGCGGTGCTCGCCGGGGAGCCAGTTGGGCAGGAAGTAGCGCCAGATCAGGGCGCCCTGGTACAGCACGAAGGACAGCCCGAGCGTGGCGATCAGCGGGGCCAGCCGCGAGCCGGCGCCGGCCGCGTCACGAAACGGCCGGAAGGCCGCGCGCTCCACCAGCCCCATCAGCGCCGCGCCGCCGGCCGCCGCCGCGCCCAGAGTCAGCGCCAGGCCGCCGGCCAGCGCCAGCGGCGGCCAGGCCAGCCGCAGGCCCAGGGCCGTCACCAGCGAGGTCACCAGCACCGACGTCAGCGCGAAGACGTCGCCATGGGCCAGGTTGAGCGTCCGGGCCACCGCGTAGACCAGGGTCACGGCGATGGCGTTCAGGGCGATCACGGCGCCGTTGGTCAGGCCGATGACGAGCAGTTGGCCCACAGGGTCGGCGGTCAGCATAAGCAGGGTTGAACCGGGCGCCGGCCGGCGCATCAACAGCAGGGGCGACCCCGCGGGATCGCCCCAGACGCTTCACAGGCGGGGCGGCCGGCCCGGCGCCCCAGGGAAGAGCAAGCCGCAGTCTCAGGCCGCGGGCGCGTCCATGGCCTCGGCCTTGGCCATGGTCGTGACCATGGGCGTATCCTTGCCGCCAAAATTGGTGATGGCGGCGCGGGCGATGGTTTTGCGCTCGGCCAGCGGCCCCTGCACAAAGAGCTTGCCCAGCGTGAAGCCGATCACGTTGCCATCGCCGTCCAGGATCACGTCGTCGATGGTGGCGAGCTTGGTGCCGCCGTCGGTGTGCAGTTCCCGGCCGCGCAGCGCGCCCACCTGGACAAACAGGTCCGCGCCGCCGATGGCGCCCAGCTCCGTCACCGCCTCGGGCGTGGTCACCAGCCAGGCGTCGATGCCCAGCACCTGGATCTTGGCGCGGTCCACGGCGAAGGTCTTGCGGTTGAGCAAGCCCTCCTGCCGGACAAACACCGCCGTCATCCGGCCGAGGCCGGCGTCCAGGTAAATGTCTTTGACCTCGCCCAACAGGCGGCCGTTGGTGAGGCAGATCAGGGGTTTGCCTTGATGCGTTTTGAAGGGAGGCATGGTCAGGTCCTTGAAACGCGGCCGGCGCTCAGCCGGCCACGCGATGCGACAAATGGAACTCGCGCACCTCGGCGTCCTGGAACAGGCTCTGCGCCAGCCGGGCGTGCTGCTGGGGCGAGCCCTGCACCTCCCAGTGCGCGGTGACGGCCTCGGGCGTCTTGGCCCGGCCGCGCGGCTTGGGGCGCAGGCCATGCCGGCGCAGGAGTTGATCCAGCTCGTCCAGCTTTTCCGGGCGCGGCACGCAGACCACTTCCAGGGTGACCGTCTCCGAGACCGCCTCCACCCAGTGCTCGACGCGCGGGAAGAGCCACAGCACCACCAGCACCGCGCCCAGCGCGAAGCCGGCTACGGCGTAGTAGCCGCCGCCCAGCGCCATCCCCAGCGCCGCCGTCAGCCAGATAGCCGCGGCCGTGGTCAGGCCGATCACGCGGCCGGCGTCGCGCACGATCACGCCGGCGCCCAGGAAGCCGACGCCGGTGACGATCTGGGCCGCGATGCGCGTCGGGTCTTTATCCCCGGCCAGCCCGCTGGACAAGATCGTGAACACGGCCGCGCCGGTGCAGATCAGGATCAGGGTGCGGAAGCCGGCCGCCTTGTCGCGGAACTCGCGCTCCAGGCCGATCAGGCCGCCGGCCGCGACCGCCAGCAGGATCTTCAGCGCGTCTTCAGGTTGCAGGAACATGGTTGCTGGCCCCGAGTGTAGCACGGATCGCCCGGCCGGCCAAAAAAACGAGGCCGGCTGAGCCGGCCTCGTCACCTTCGTATTGGCGCGGCGGCCGCCGTCAGTTGGCGGCCGCGCTCCCCTCGCGCAGCTCCAGCCGGCCGTCGGCGGCCGGCACGTAGGTGTGCGGGCCCTGCGGCACGGCCTTGGCCACCACCAGGTGGCCGGCGTCCATGGCCTCCCACAGCACCTGGAAGGGCGCCTTGCCGGCCACCCACTTTTCCACCATCACCACGCCGTGGCCGGGCAGCACCGTGAAGGCCACCTGGCGTGGATCGTCCGGCTGGCGCAAGGCCTCCGAGCGCGCAAAAGCGGCCTGGATGGCGCGCGCCTGGGCATCGGTGGCGCAGGAGACCAGGTAGCGGTAGAAGGGCGCGTCCAGGGGCACGAACTCCACGTGGCGCGGATCGTAGGCCGCGATGCCCCGGTGGCCGTGCAGCTTGGAGCGCGAGACCGGCGCCCAGCGGCCGGCGGCCGGGCCCCACTCGGCGCTCAACTGGAGGCGCGGCAGGCCGGCGTCCATCTGGATCATCTCCACCGCCTCGGAGGAAGGCGAATCGTTGCGCTTGTCGTCCACGTGCTGGACCACGGCGCCCAGCGCGTCGGCGCGCACACCCACGATCAGCGCCAGCTCGTCGTCGGTGATGTTCTCCTTCTCCACCGGCCGGGCGCTGCCCGTGATGGTGGCCACCAGGCCGTTGGCGATCGGGTCCCAGGTGGCGAAGCAGCCCTCGCTGTACTGGCTGGCGATCGAATCACCCACGGAGGGCACGCTCACCAGGTCCGCGATCTTGACCATCTCGGTGAAGAAGCCGCGCTGGCCCAGCTCGCGGCCGGCCACGCGCATCGCGCCCGGCGCGGCCAGCGCATCCCAGGCCGCGCGCGTCAGGCGCTCCGGCACCACCTGGTGCTTGGTCACCTCGCTGGTGCTCACACTGGTGACGATGCGGCGGACCATGTCGGCGTAGAACAGCTCCGGATCGCCGGCCTCCACGCGCGGGTACGCGCCGACCAGATCGAAGTAATAGGCGGCCTGCGGGTGCTCCTCGCCGACCACCAGGACGATGCGGATGCACTTGGACTGCGCCTGCAGCAGGCGGATCAAGGCCATGATCGGGCCGCCGCGCCGGCCCTGCTCCACCAGCGTGCGGTAGGCACTGTCGGCCAGCCCCGGAAAGACAAAGTCGGCCGGGTCCACCGGGTCTTTGGCCAGGCTGCCGGCGAAGCGGTCCAGCCATTCCTGCAGCTGGGCCGGGCGGACGTGGATGAGGGTGTGGGTGGTGGGTGTGCGCTTCAGGCCGAAGCGCTTGCGGGCCGTCAGCATGACGGACTCGCGCCAGTTGAGCGGCTGGCCGAACGGCGCCGTGGTCACCAGCACGTCGGACCCGTCGTCCGGAGCCGCCTGCACGTCGTGGCCGTGCACCCGGAAGTGGCTGCGCAAATGCGTGATCACTTCGTCCAGCACCGGCGTCGTGGGGCCGGGCACCAACGCGACCCGGATGTTGCGCCACCAGGTATGGATGTGCTCGGGCGAAACCGACTCGGGCATTACGATCGTCATGGCAGTGTCTCCGTTTCCGATAACCAATGAACGCGGGCGTTCAGGCGAGCGGCAAGGCCGCCACCACGCCGGCCACACCCTGCACGGTCACGGGCGTGCCCGGCTCACAATGAGCCGTCTTAAGATAGGCTAGGCCGGCTGGCCCCAGGTCCGGCAGGATGCCGGCCGTGGTCACCTGGCCCGCTTGGGCGCCGTCCACGATCACGGCCGCGCCCTCCGCCACCGGCGCTTCCAGCCGCAGGCCCACCAGCCGCCGGGCCAGCTTGCCCCGGCTTTCCATGCGCGCGATGATCTCCTGGCCAACGTAGCACCCCTTGGTGAAGCTGACCGCCGGCCACAGGTTGGCCTCCAGCGGGATGTACTCTTCGGTCAGCTCGTGGCCGGCGGAGGGCGCGCCGGCCGCCAGCCGCAGCCACTGAAAAGCCGTCTCGCCGGCCGGCTCGGCGCCGGCTGCCAGCGCCTGATCCCACACCGCTTCCAGCCGGTCGGCTGGGGCGATGACGCTATAGCCGTCGCCGGCCAGGGGCCGGCCGCGCAGCACAATCAGGCCGTCCCGTTCCAACGCCCGGTGCTCGGCCAGGGCGGCCGCGCCGGGCAGCAGGGCCTCAGCCACCAGGCCGGCCCGCGGGCCGAACAGGCCCAGTTG
>JAEURL010000611.1 GCA_016789165.1 Anaerolineales bacterium
TCCGCTGCTGCCGGAGACGCGCTCCGAGTTGTGCCTGCCGCTGATGGTGGGCGGCCGGCTGCTGGGGGCCCTGGACGTGCAGAGCCGTGACCTGGACGCCTTCAGCGCCGCCGACGCCCAGACCCTGCAAGTGCTGGCGGACCAGCTGAGCATCGCCATCGAAAACGCCCAGCTCTTCCGGGCCGCGCAGACCGACCTGGCCGAGGCGCGCGCGCTCTACCTGCGCACGCTGGAGGCCAACTGGCGCGACGCCACGGCCACCCGCCCGCGCGAGTGGGTGTTTGAGCTGGAGCCCGGCGCGGCGCCGGCCGGCGAAACACCGATCCCGCTGCCGCTGCGCCTGCGGGATCGGGCCATCGGCGTGATTGAGTTTTACGGCCGGCCCGGCGAAGCGCCGCTGTCCGAAGAAGAGAGCGCGGTGCTGGAGACCATCGCCGCTCAGTTGGCCACCGCGCTGGAAAGCGCGGCCCTGATCCAGGAAAGCCGCGCGCGCAGCCAGCGCGACCAATTGATCACGGCCATCACCGACGAGATGCGCGCCTCGCTGAACCCGGCCGTGATCCTGCAGACCGGCATCCGCCAGCTGGGGCGCGCCCTGGGCGACGCGGAAGTGACGGTGCGCCTGCAGCCGCCGCCGCGGCCGGGCGGAGACGAGGCGCCATGAACGGCAGCCTCTTCCCGCGCGGTGGCGGGCCGTCCGAGCTGCGCGACGCCCTGATCGCCGCCCGCTCGGAGGTCCTGCACCAGCTCCTGCGGCGCCTGCGCTGGGTGGTGCTGGCGGCTCTGCTCGTGCAGCTGACCCTGGTGGCGGCGACGGGCGGCGCCTGGGTGCCGGCCGGCCTGACACTGGCGCTGGCGCTGGGCCTCTTCGGCCTGGCGGCCGCCGCCGGCTTGAACTTCAACTGGCGGGCCGGCGGGCTGGCGGCCCTGTTCTACGGCGTGGCCGCCGCCGCCCTGGTGCTGCAGGGCGCGGCCGGCCCGGCGCCCCTGTACCTGCTGGCCGCCGTCGTGCTGGCCACGCTGATGTTCGGGACGCGCCTCGGGTTTGCGCTGGCCGGGCTGGGGGCCGCCACCTGGCTGGCCGCCGCCGCCGTCTCGCTGAGCCTGCCGGCCGCGGCGCTCCCGGCCGCCGGCTGGCTGGACTGGCTGACGGCCGGCGTCACCCTGCTGATGCTGAGCGCGGCCGTGGTTCTGCCGCAGCGCCAATTCCTGGAAAGCCAGGCGCTGGCCCTGCTCACCGAGCAGCAGAAGAACCGGCTGGAGCACGCCCAGCACACGCTGCTGCTCCAGGCCCAGGATCTGGAGCAGGCCACGGCCCAGCTGGCCGAGGCCAACCAGCAGCTGCGCGGCCAATCCCAGGCGCTGGAGCACCGCGCGGCGCGCTGGGCGGTGAGCGCCGAGGTGGCGCGCGCCGCCGCCGCCGTGCACGATCTGGTGGAGCTGCTCAACACCACCGTCTACCTGATCGCCGAGCGCTTCGGCTTTTATCACGCCGGCATCTTCCTGCGCGACGAGACCGGCGACTGGGCCGTCTTGCGCGCCGCCAACAGCGCCGGCGGCCAGCGCATGCTGGCGCGCGGCCACCGCCTGCGCGTGGGTCAGCAGGGCATCGTCGGCTTTGTGATGGCCGCCGGCCAGCCGCGCATCGCCCTCAACGTCGGCGAGGACGCCGTGCATTTCCGCAATCCGGACCTGCCCGAGACGCAGTCCGAGATGGCGGTGCCGATGCGCAGCCGCGCCGGCGTGATCGGGGCGCTGGACGTCCAATCCACGGCCGTCAACGCCTTCTCCGACGACGACATCGCCGCCCTGCAGACGCTGGCCGACCAGCTGGCGGTGGCCATCGACAACGCCCGCCTGTTCGAGCAGAACGAGCGCCAGATCGAGGCGCTGCGCGCCGTGCAGCCCGGCCAGCGCCAGGTGACGCTGGCGCCCGGCCAGCCGCTGGCCTTCCGCTACGACGGCGCCGACGTGGTGCCGCTGGAGCCAGAGCCGGCCGAGGGCCGGCGCGGGCCGCGGGTGGAGGGCGCCTGGCAGGTGCCTATCCACGTCGCCGACGACATGCTCGGCTTGCTGGAGGTCAAACGCGCCAGCGGCGATTGGTCGCTGGACGACCTGCAGCTGACCGAGGCCATCGCCGAACGCATGGGCCTGGCCCTGGAGAACGCCCGCCTGCTGCTGGAGACGCAGGCCAGCGCGCGGCGCATGGGCGCCCTCTCGGAGGCCGTGCTCTCGCTGACCGGGCCGCAGTACAACCTGGGCGAGGTGCACACACGCGTGGTCGAGCGGGCGCGCTGGCTGCTGCAGGCCGACCAGGCCGAGCTGTGGCAGCCGGCCGGCGGCTCGGACGACGTGCTGCTCACGGCGGCGGCCGGCCCCGCCGCGCGGCGGCCGACGCTGGGCCAGCGCCAGCGCCGCGCCGAGGGCCTGGCCGCCGCCGTCTATGGGAAGGGCGAGCCGGAGCAGCGCGACGCGGGCGGCGACTCCGAGCTGGCCGCGCCGCTCATCTGGCAGGACCGCATCACGGGCGTGCTGCTGGCGCGCCAGGCCGGCCGCCGCTTCAGCCGGGAAGAGGTCAGCCTGGCCCAGCTCTTCGCCGCCGCCGCCGCCTCGGCCATCGCCAACGCGCGCCTGCTCGAAGAGACGCGCCGGCGCCTGCAGGAGCTGGAGACCCTCAACAGCATCGGCGCCATCGTCAGCTCCCAAGCCGACCTGTACACCATGCTGCGCCAGATCGGCGACCGCGTGCTGGCCATCTTCGGCGTGAACTCCGGCTACATCGGCCTGTACGACAGCCACACCAACCTGATCGAATTCCCGTACTTCCTGGAGAACGGCGTGCCCGCGCCCACCCCGCCGGTGCCGCTCGGCCAGGGCCTGTCGTCCATCATCATCCAGACCCGCCGGCCGCTGCTGATCAACCAGAACGCGGCCCAGAAGATGCAGGAGCTGGGGGCCGTGGTGCTGGGCGACCCGGCGCAGTCCTACCTGGCCGTGCCGATCGTGGTCGGCGACGAAGTGACCGGCATCCTCAACGTGCAGAGCACCACGCAGGCCGGCCTGTTCAGCGAAGACGACGTGCGCCTGCTGAGCATCATCGGCGCCAGCGTGGGCGTGGCCATCGAAAACGCGCGCCTGCTCCAGCAGACCCAGACGGCCCTGGCTGAGACCGAAGCCCTCTATCAGGCCGGCGCCGACCTCAACACCGCCCAGGGCTTCGCCGACCTGCTGGCCGGGCTGCGTCGGCACTCCAGCTTAGGCGGCGCGCAGCTGATCGAGCTGCACTACTTCGACCGGCCCTGGTCAGCCCGCCAGCTGCCCGAGGAGAGCGAGCTGATCGCGCGCTGGAGCGTGGGCGAGGCCGGCGAGGCCGCGCCGGCACGGCAGACCCTGCCGGCCTGGATCGGCCAGCACCTGCGCCCGGATCTGCCGGTGCTGATCGAGGACATCGTCGGCGACCAGCGCCTGGACGACACCGCGCGGGCCGCCTATCTCATCCGGTACGGCGCCCAGAGCGCGGCCTTCCTGCCGCTGGTGGTCGGCGGCGACTGGGTGGGCTACCTGAGCGCCTTCTTCACCAACATCACGGCCTTCGCGGAGGCCGAGACGCGCCGGCTGGCCAGCCTCAGCCGGCAGGCGGCCGTGCAGGCCGAGAACTTCCGCAGCACGGCCCTGATCGAGCGGCGCGCCCAACAGCTGGTGACGGCCGCCGAGGTCAGCCGGGCCGCCATCTCGCTCACCAACACCGAGGAGCTCATCACCCAGGTGGTGGAGCTCATCCGCGAGCGCTTTGGCCTGTACTACGTAGCCCTGTTCCTGACCGACGCCGACGCGCGCTGGGCGGTGCTGGTCTACGCCACGGGCGAGGCCGGCCGGCAGCTGATGGAGCGCGGCCACCGGCTGGAGGTGGGCGGGAACTCGATGGTGGGCTGGGCCACCGGCCGCCGCCAGGCGCGCGTGGCCCAAGACGTGGAGGCCGAGCGCATC
This sequence comes from Anaerolineales bacterium, assembly GCA_016789165.1. Lineage (GTDB taxonomy): Bacteria > Chloroflexota > Anaerolineae > Anaerolineales > UBA6663 > SpSt-583. Next base: position 3,988 of record JAEURL010000611.1, read on the forward strand.
CGCTTCGCCAACCCGTATCTGCCGGACACGCGCTCCGAGCTGGCTCTGCCGCTGGTGGTGGGCGACCGCGTGCTGGGCGCGCTGAGCGTGCAATCCACCCAGCGCAAGGCCTTTGGCGAATCAGAGGTGACCAGCCTGCAGACCATGGCCGACCAGGTGGCGATTGCCATCCGCAATGCCCAAGTCCTGGGCGACCTGCGGCTGGCGGTGCGCGCCCTGGATTACGAGCGCTTCCTGCTGCAGACCCTGCTGGACAACGTCCCCGACCGGATCTACTTCAAGGACGAGCACAGCCGCTTCATCCGCGTCAGCGCCGCGATGGCGCAGCAGTTCAACCTGGCGCCGGATCAGGTGATCGGCAAGAGCGACTTCGATTTCTTCGGCGAGGAGCGCGCCCGCCAGGCCTACCAGGACGAGCAGGAGCTGATGCGCTCGGGCCAGCCGGTGCTGAACAAGCTGGAGCGCGAGACCTGGCCGGACCGGCCGGACACCTGGGCGCTCACCAGCCGGCTGGTGCTGCCCGCCGCCGAGAACCGGCCGGCCGGCACCTTCGGCATCGCCCGCGACGTGACCGAATTGAAGACGGCCCAGGACGAGGCCCAGCGCCGCGCCCGGCAGCTGCTGGCCGCGGCCGAGGTCAGCCGGGCGGTCACCTCGCTGCTGGACGAGCGCCAGCTGATCCGGCAGGCCGTGGACCTGATCCGCGAGCGCTTCCAGCTCTATTACGTGGCGCTGTTCCTGCTGGATGACGATGGGCGCCGGGCGCGCCTGCAGTACGCGGCCGGCGGCGGCGCCGAGGCCGGCGACCTGCTGCTCAAGCTCGGCCACCAATTGGATTTGGGCGGGTCATCCCTGGTGGGCCAGGCCATGGCCCAGCGCGAGGCGCGCATCGCCGCCGACGTGGCCGAGGCGGCCGCGCGCTTCGCCAACCCGCTGACGCCGGAGACGCGCTCGGAGGCGGCCCTGCCGCTGCTGGCCGGCGACGACCTGCTCGGGGCGCTGAGCGTGCAGTCCGCCGAGCGCGACGCCTTCGCCGCGGCGGACGTGGCCGCGCTGCAGACCATGGCCGACCAGATCGCCAGCGCCCTGCAAAACGCGCGGCTCTTCCGGCGCGTGGAATTGCAGGAGTTCAACGCCAGCGCGCTGGCGCGCCTGACCCAGGCGGTCTCCGCCCACCTGGAGGAGGCCGAGGTCTGGGAGACGCTGGCCGCCGAGCTGCTGGCCATCTTCCGCGCCGACGGCGTGATCGTCTACCAGTGGGACGCGGACGCCGCGACCTTCACGCCCCGGCGGGTGCTGGCCGCGCCGGGCGCCGGGCCGGCCGTCGGCCTCCCCCTGCCCGCCGCCGACCGGCCGGATTTGGCCGCCGCCGCCGAACAGCCGGGCGTGCACGTGCGCGCGCTGGGGCCGGTCGGGCCGGACCAGCTGCGCGAGAGCATGACGGCGGCCCTGCCCGGCCAGGAGAGCGTGGACAGCCTGGTGGAAGTGGTGCACACCGGGCCGGCCAGCGGCCTCACCGAGAGCGACACCGCCCTGCTGCAAGCCGCCGTGCGCGCCGCGGCGGCGGCCCTGCAGATCGCGCGCTTGTACGCGCTGCAGCGGGCCACGGCCGAGCGGCTCCTGGAGGTGGACCGGCTCAAGACCCAGTTCCTGGCCAACATGAGCCACGAGCTGCGCACGCCGCTCAACTCGATCATCGGCTTCTCGCGCGTCATCCTCAAAGGCATCGACGGCCCGATCAACGACCTGCAGCGCCAGGACCTGGGCTCGATCTACAACTCCGGCCAGCACCTGCTCGGCCTGATCAACGACATCCTGGACGTCTCGCGCATCGAGGCCGGCAAGATGGAGCTGAGCTCCGAGCTGGTCCCGCTGGTGGAGATCTTCGACGGCGTGCTGGCCACCACGCGCGGCCTGATCAAGGACCGGCCGATCGAGATCGTCCGGGACTATCCGGCCCAGCTGCCGGCCGTGCGCGGCGACAGCACCCGCCTGCGCCAGGTGCTGCTCAACCTGCTCTCCAACGCCGCCAAGTTCACCGAGGCCGGCCAGATCACGCTGGGCGCCCGCGCCGCCGCCGACGAGGCCGGCCGGCCGCTGGTGGAGATCCGCGTCAACGACACCGGCCTGGGCATCCCGCCGGCCGACATGCCCAAGCTGTTCGAACGCTTCTCGCAGGTGGACGGCTCGCCG
>JAEURL010000643.1 GCA_016789165.1 Anaerolineales bacterium
CTTCGATCACCTGGCCGATGGTGTAGCGCTGCTCGACGCTGGACCACGGGTCCGGGCGCAGGCGCTTCAGGCTGAGCGCCACGCGGGCCTGGTCCCGATCCACCGAGAGCACCACCACGGCCACATCCTGGTTGGGGCTCAGCACATCGCGCGGGTGGGCCACGCGGTTCCAGGAGACCTCGGAGACGTGGATCAGGCCCTCCACTCCGCCCAGGTCCACAAACACGCCGAAGTCGCAGACGTTGGTGACCAGCCCGGTCACCTGATCGCCGGCGCGCAGCCGGTTCAGCAGCAGTTGGCGCTGGCCGGGGCCGGAGCGGGCGGCGCGCTCAGAGAAAACGATGCGGCCCTTAACGGGCTCCAGCTCGATGATCTTCAGCAAGAGGCGTTCGCCCACGCGCCGTCCCAGCGCCGCCTTGCGTTCCAACTCCGGCGCATCGGTAGGGAAATCCACCAAGTGCGAGGCCGGCACAAAACCGCGCAGCGAGTTCCAGGCCACCAGCAGCCCGCCGCGGTTGAAACCCACCACGCTCAGCTCCACCGGGTTATCCGAGTCGTGCAGCTGCCGGGCCGTCTCCCAATCCACTTCCGGATCGGTGGTATGCGCAGGGCTATACCCATTGCCGCCCCAGGCGGCCCGGTCCGGCGGCGCCGCGTGCAGTTCATCCTTCAGTACCGCAGTCCACCAGCCCTCATCCAGCGGTTCAGGACTGTCACCCCGACCTCGCTCGTCGCGGTCGCGCACCATAACTATTCTTTTCCCTCCGAATGAAAACGCGCTTCTAAGGATACTCGATTAAGCCGAAAGCGCAACGGCCGGACCACGCCAAAGCACCTTCAGCATTAGGGGGGCCGGCCCCGGCGCATTAGGAAAATCGGACAAATTGTGTCCGAGCGGCGCTCACCTCTACTCAACCGTCGGCGGCAATTCCGGCGGCCGCTCCGCCGGCGTTTCGCGGCCGGCCTCCCGCTCCATCTCCAAGATCGATTGCGCCAATTCCTCCAGCGCCACCCGCTGCTTGCGGTACAGGTCGGCCTCGCTGACGGCCAGGCGGGCTGCCACATCGCGCACCCGCTGGCCCTGCAAAAACTTCAGTTCGAGGATGTTATACAGCAGCCATTCGGCCGTGAACTTGCGCTGGCCTTCCGGCCGGATGCGCTCGACGGCCTCGCGCAGCACGGCGCGCAGGGCATTGGCGGCCTGGCCGTCGTGGGCGGCCAAGGCGCGCTCCACCACCCGCAGGCGGAGCAGCGGGCTGTTGGTGAGCTTGGGCCCGCCCCAGAAATCGCGCAGCGCATCCTTGATCAGGAGCGGCAGTTCGGCGTCGTTCAGGCGCGGGCCGGGCTCCAGCGCGGTCAGGTTCTGGCGGCCGGCGTAGGCGCCGGAGGCGCGCAGGCGCTGCAGGACGTCGATCTCGGGCAGGAGCCGGTCCAGGGCCTGGAAGACGGCCTGCTGGAGCCGGCGGTCCTCCAGGGCCGCCGTCAGACGCGTGCTCAGCCGGCTCAGCCCGGCCGCCGCGTCGCCGGACAGGGCCATCCCGGCCGGCCGCTGAAAGCCCAGCAGGCCCAGGAATTCGCCGGAGGCGGTCCGCAGCGGCACGATCCAGTACTCGCCCCAGGCGAACAGGCCGTAGGGGAAGAGGTCGCCCAGATCGGCCGGGGCGGCCGCGTCCGGGGCCACCGGCCGAAGCGCCTCCAGGGGCGGCAGCTCGCCGCGCGTCCGCAATTGGTCGGCCGAGCCCACCGCCGCCTCGTAATCCACCCGGCCGGCCTCGTCCAGGGCGGTCAGGAAGGCCGCCGGGCTGCCCAAGGCGTCGGCCAGCTCGGCCAGCGCCGACTCGAAGAACTGCGACAGGTCCTGGGAGGTGAGCAAGCGCTCTTCCAGCACCTGCAGCCGGCGCAGCTCGCGCCGGTCGGCGCCGTAGAACAGCGCGCGTTCGATGGGCAGGCGGACCAGCGTGATGACGAACTGCAGCACGAGCAGGACGCCCACCAGCAGGAACGGCAGCAGGCGCTGGTCGTAGACCGGCAGGCGCGGCCCGTAGCGGGTGACCAGCACGTACACGGCCAGCACGCTGGAGGCCACCAGTGGGCCGCGCAGCACCCATTGGAAGAAGCGGGCCTTGACGATGCGGTCCGGCTGGGCGATGCCGAAGTACGCCACGGTGTAAGCCATGACCAGCAGCAGCACGGTCACGGCCGTATTCGTGATGATGACCAGGGCCCAGAAGAAGACCGGGTGGAGCGCGGCCGTCCCGCCGGCGATGAGCAGGAAGGGGAAGGTGCCCAGCGGCGGCGCGGCCGCGGAGGTCATCAGGTAGAGCATCCGCCGGCGGGTGGTGGAGGTCTGGCAGCGCCGGTAAGCGCGCAGGAAGTTCCAGCCGGCCCAGGCCAGGCTGCCGCCGAAATACGCCAGGAAGACCAGGAAGAGCGGGCCGGCGCGCAGGTGCGCGGCCGCGGAGCTTGCCTCCAGCACGGCGTCCAGCACCAGGACATCGCTGAAGGCGGCGGCCACCAGGAACAGGCCGGCGGTAATGTACAGCAGCCGGACCGCCGTGCGCCGCCGGCCGCGGGAGGGCTGGCCGGTGGTGGCCAGCAGCGCGTCCGAGAAGTGCAGGTAGGCCACCGGGATGAAGGCGATGCCCAGCCATTGCAGGCGCAGCCAGGGCTCGGCCGCGCGTGCCTCGGCCAGGGTGCTCACCACCACATCGCAAAAATAGACGATGGTGACGAAGGCCAGCAGGGCCGCGAAGGCGCGCACCACGCGCTCGCGCAGATTGAGACTGAGCCCGAAGAGCAGCAGCGAGGAGGTGGTGATGACGATCCCGGAAGCCAGGATCTGGCTTAGGGTCGCAAGGCCGCCGACAAGGGGAGACACAATAAACGCGTGGCGGGCGGCGGATGACAGGGCGGCCCGGCGGCCGGCCCCCCGCCGCTCGTCACCCCCACCAGTTACTTGAGATGAGCACCAAAAAACAGGGCGACGTCTTGGTTCGGGTAATACCGATCGTTGTAGCCGCAGTACACCAACCCGTGCTTCTGGGCGAAGCAGATAGCCGGGTGATTCTTGGATTGCGTCTCCAGGATGACGCGCTGCAGGCCGTTGGCGCGCGCCCACTGCAGAGCGGCCGCCAGCAGCACGCTGCCCACGCCCATATGCCGGAAGCGGCGCTCCACGCCCAGGTCGGCGATCCAGGCGCTGTCTGGGAAGCCGGCCGGCATCAGGTTGACGTAGCCCTGCAGGTGTCCGCCATCCTCGGCCACCAGAAAGCACAGCCGGCGGTTCCAGGCCTCGGCCAGGCCGTGCGGGTCGCGCGGCGGGCTGACGCGCACCGAACGCGGCAGGCGCACCTGCCGGAAGGTGACGTGAATGGCCTCGCCCTCCTGCCGGCTCTCCATTTGCCAGACATGCTCGGTGGTATAGCTGTGATCCAGCGCCGTGAGGATCGGCAGATCGGCGCTGACGGCGGGACGCACTTGAACTTGGGGCATAGGCGGATTGTACCTGAATCTGAACGGCCGGCGCTACGGCGGCGCCGCGCCGGCAAACGTGACCACGATCACGCAGGGCGGCGCGGCCCGCCCGACATTGTCGGTGACCACCAGGCGGAAGGCGTATTGCCCCGGCAGATACGGCGTCGTGTCAAAGGCCCCCAGCAGGTCATTGATCTTGGGCACATTCCCCACCGCCAGGGTCACCCAGGCGCCGTTGGTGGCCACTCCGCTGATCTCCACCTGATAGAAGGCGAAATTGGGCGGGTTGGCGGTCCCTTTGATCTCCACCACCCCGGACAGCTGCTGGCCGGCGGTCGGCTGGGTGAGGGTGATCGCCGGGTTGGCGCAGCCGCTTGAATCCACCTGGAGCGGCCCGCCGCCCAGGATGGGCGTGGCGGTGGCGGCCGGCGGGGCGGACGGGTTGGGTCCGGGCGTGCCGGCCAGCGCCGGGGCGTTCGGCAAGGCCGCATACCGGTTGAGGCCGAAGATGGCCGCCGCCAGCAGGCCGAGGCTGAACAGGCCGGCCAGCGCCGCGTTTTGCAGGCGGCGGGCGGCGTCTTTTTCTAAGCCGAAAGGGGTCCGATCCGCGCGGCGGTAAGCGGCCCAGAAGAGGCTCAGACAGGCCAGCGCCAGCGCGCCGAGCCCGCCGTAGATCCAGGCCTCCCAGCGCACCAGCAGCGCCAACAAGGCGCCCATCTCATGCGCGGGCCTCGTTGGGCAGCCGGCGCAGCACGCCGCGGACTACGCCCGTCAGCTTGGGCACGATCACGCGGCCGGCCTCCAGCACTTCCTGGTGGGTGGTGACGGTGCTGCCGTCCAGGTTGGCCTTGTTGCTGATGCCGGAGAGGCCCAGCACGCGCAGGCCGCCGTGGCGGGCCACGATCACTTCCGAGACCGTGGACATGCCCACCGCGTCGGCGCCGGCCGTGCGCAGAAAGCGCAGGTCGGCCGGCGACTCGAAGGACGGGCCGGCCAGGCCCGCATACACGCCCTGGCGCAGCGCCAGGCCGGCCTCGGCCGCCGCGGCCGCCGCCAGCGCCCGCAGTTCGCGGTCAAACGGCACACTCATGTCCGGGAAACGCGGGCCGAGGCTGGCGTCGTTCGGGCCGCGCAGCGGCGAGAGGCCGGCCATGCCAATCAGGTTGATCTGGTCGACGATCAGCATCACGTCGCCGGGGACGAACTCCGGGTTGATGCCGCCGGCGGCGTTGGTGAGGATCACGCTGTGCAGGCCCAGCAGCTGCATCACCCGGATGGGGAGGGTGACGCGCTGCAGGCTGTGGCCTTCATAGTAGTGGGCGCGGCCCTGCTGCACCAGCACCGTCTGGCCCTCCAGCCGGCCGATGACCAGCCGGCCGGCGTGGCCTTCCACGGTCGAGCGCGGCCACTGCGGGATGTCGGCGGTGGGCAGGCGGTCCGCATCTTCCACCGCCTCGGCCAGATCACCCAACCCCGAGCCCAGCACCAGGCCGACCGTCGGGCGGTGGCGGGTGTGGGCGCGGATGTAATCGGCAGCCTCCTGGACTTGGGCCCGGGTCAGAAACTCGTCCATGCCCGTTAGTCCTTGGCCTCGGCCGGCGCGTCGACCGGCGCCGGCTGCCGGTACACCTGGGTGGTGGAGAGATTGGCGTGGCCCAGCAGTTTCTGCACGCGCCGCAGGTTCTCGCCCGACCCGATCAGGTGCTTGGCAAAGGAGTGGCGCAGCGTGCGCGGCGTGACCTCGGCCTGAATGCCCGCGATCTCGGCGGCCTCGCGCAGGATCAGCCAGACGCCCTGGCGTGTCAGTTTCTTGCCGCGATGATTGAGGAACAGGGTGTTGGGGGAATTGTCGTTCTGCAGCGCGGCCCGGGCATTATCGACATATTCCTTCAAGGGCAGCAGGGCCGAGGCCAGCGGGATCCGGCGTTCGCGCTCGTCCTTGCTGTGGCAGATCACGTCCGCCTGTTCCCAATCCACGTCCTCCAGCCGCAAGTTGACCACTTCGGTCACCCGCATGCCGGTGGCGCACAACAGTTCCAGCAGCGCGCTGTCGCGCAGCGCCTTGGGGCCGCTGTTCTGGCGCGGCGCCGCCAGCAAGTGTTCGATCTCCTCGCGGGACAGCGTCTTGGGCGCGCTCTTCTTGATCTTGGGCGAGTTGAGCCGCAAGGCCGGGCTCATCGGGATGATCTGGTGCTCGCTCAAGAAATGGAAATAAGACTTGACCGCCGCGATTTTGCGGGCGACGGTCGAAGGCGCGTAGCCGCCCTCCGGTCGCTGCAGGCTTTCAACATAAGCCTCGACGATCTCGGGCGTCACTTCGCCGGGGTCGGCTACACTGCCCCGTTGTTCGCGCACGAATTGCGCGAACTGGCCTAAATCATTGCGATAGGCCGCGATGGTGTTCTCGGTGTAGCCTTTCTGGGTGGAAAGCGTACTGAGAAACTGGCTGATGTATTGGTCCATTGGCACATTTCCTCCCCGGAGAGCTAACCAATTATATCATCTTTTCATAACATGGAATTGCCTCGCAAGTATCTTATGTGGGCCTTTCGAAGAGGCACGCCAGCGCGCCAATCACTGCGATAGTGGGCGTTGATCATGACTATACTTACTGTGATCAGCCGCCGCGACCGCCATCGCCGGAGACACTATGTTGACACCTGTGGAAGAGTTCTGGTTGACGTGGCATTCCGAGCACAGCTCACGGGCCGTGGCGCGGCGCGCCCAAGCGGTCCGCCTGGCCGAAGCGGGTCAGGCGCCAGCCGCTATCGCCTCAGCGCTCAAGCTGACGCCCGAGGCCGTTCGGCAAGCGCTGGCTCGTTTTGCCGACCAGCGTCTGGGGGCCTTCCCGCGGCCCATCCTCAGCCTCGACGAGGTCTTGACCGCGGCGCGCGTGGATCGTGAACATGCGCGCCAGGTGGCCGAGCACGCCCTGCGCCTCTTCGACGAAACGCGCGCCCTCCATCAGCTGCCGGACGAGTACCGCGCCCTTTTGGAGACGGCGGCCCTGCTGCACAACGTCGGCCTGGAGGTGGACGAGCCGCGCCATCACACCGCCGGCCGCGATCTGCTGCGCGCGCTGCGCCTGGCCGGCCACTCCCCGGCCGAGCAACTCAGCCTGGCCTGCGCCGTCAGCTTCCATCGCAAAACCGTGCGGCCATCCAAGGAGCCGGCCTTCGCCCGGCTGCCGCGCCAGTGGCGGACGCCCACCCTGCGCCTCGCCGCCCTGCTGCGGATCGCCGACGGCCTGGATTATTCCCAGTCCCAGACCACGCGCATCGAGGCCGTGGAGGTCGGGCCGGAGGCCATCACGCTCCGCCTCGCCGGGCCGCAGGCCCGCGGCGACGGTGAACGCGCGCTGGAGAAAGCCGATCTGTGGGAGCGCGTGGCCGGCCCGGCCTGGCAATTGGCGCCCGCGCTCGCGGCCGTGACCGAGGCCGCCCAGCAGCCGCTGACCCCGCAGAGCAGTTTGGCCGCCGTGGCCGCGCGCGCCGTGGCCGATCAGGTTCTGCGCTGGCAGGCCGCCGACGCCGAGGCCCGCGCCGGCACGCCGCTGGCCCTCAAGAACGTGCGCGCGGCCGCCCGGCGCGCCCGCGCCGCTCTTCAGCTGTTCAAACCGTATCTGAAGAAGAAGCCCGTCAAACGCCTGAGCCAGCAGCTCAAAGAGGCCGAGGCCGCGCTGGGCGAGGTCCGCGATTGGGACGTGCTGATCGCGGCGGCCGCGGAGGCGGCCGGCCCTGAGACCTGGGCCTTCTTGGACGCCTGGCGAACCGCGCGGCAGGCTGCGCTGGCGGCGGCTGAGCGCTGGCTGGCCGGCGCCCACGCCGCCGAGCTGCGCGCCGCTCTGGCGGAGTTCGCGGCCGATCCGCCGCTGCGCCGGAAAGCGCCAGGCCGGCTGGAGGTCGATCTCGGCCCGCTGCTCGACGAGCGCCTGGCCGCGCTGGCCGAATACGCCGCCGAGCTGGACGAGCAGCGCCTGGCGACCTTTCACGCTCTGCGCCGGCTGGCCGTCAAGCGCTGCCGCTTCGCCGTGGAGTTTCTGGCGCCCGCCTTCGGCGCGCCGGCCGAGCCGGTGCTGAAGGCCCTGGTGCGCGTCCAGGATCGCCTGGGCTATCTCAACGATGCCTGCGTGGCCCAGGCCCAGGTGCAGGCCTGGCTGGCCGAGCACCCCGGCGACGAGACAGCGGCCAATTACCTGGCGCAGTGCGCGGCCGAGATCCAGAAGCACTTGCGCAAATTCCGGCGGGATTGGGAGCCGGTTCAACCAGCCGCCCTGCGGCTGAAGTTCCATCGCCTGGTGGAGGGCCTGCAGCCGGCCGGCGCCGGATACGCGGCCGCCGCCCTGATGGCCGAGGAGAGCTTGGATGACTACCCCGTTGATGGCGCTGGGCCAACGGGCCCTGACCGCGCAGCCCTTTAGCGCGCTGCTGGGGACGGAGCTGCTGGCATTTGCGGAGGGCCGGGCCGAGTTGGGCCTGGCCGTGCGCCCCGAACTGCTCCAGCAGCACGGCCTGGTCCACGGCGGCGTGCTGGCTTACCTGGCCGATAACGCCCTGACCTTCGCCGGCGGCTCGGTGTTGGGTGAGGCCGTCCTGACCTCCGAGTTCAAGATCAATTATGTGCGGCCGGCGCGCGGCGAGCGCCTCGTCGCCCGCGCCGTCGTGCTGGCCAGCGGCCAGACCCAGGCGGTCTGCCGCTGCGAGGTCTACTCCATCGCCGGCGAGCAGGAGAAATTGTGCGCGGCCGCCCAAGGCACCATTGTGAAGGCGGGCTGAGGCCGGCCGCTTGACAGCCTATGGCCGCGATGTTACTTTGAGGCGCATCCGACTCAGGAGCTTGAATATGTGCGTCTTCTGCGCCGCCATCCCTTCCGCCCTGGCCGTCGGGGCCGCCGTCCACGGCAAGCAGCGCGAGGCCGTCCGCCGCGCTGAAAGTGAAGGCCGGCCCGCGCCCAAGCCCCCGCGCGTGCCGGCAGCCAAGGTCACGGCCGTCCTGGTGGTGACGCTGGTGGTCGCCTCGGCCCTTTACCATACCCAGGCGCCGGCCTAGCCCGCCGGCCGCTGCGAAGAATCAAAAAGGCGAGGGCTGCGGCCCTCGCCTTTTGTGTTTCCGGCCATCGCACCGGGCTGGTCAGTTACGGCGCCGGCGGTGGGTGGCCTGCGGCTGCGCGGCCTCGCAAAAGGCCACGAACTCCTGCGCCAGTTGCCCGGCCGGCTTGGCGTCCAGCTCCGCTTCCACCAGCCACTCGTGCAAAGCGAACTCCAGCGCCTTGCGCGTGGGGCCGGGCTCCGGCTGGAGGCGCTCCGGCAGCAGCGGCCAGATCTCGGCCTGCCGGGCCGCGATCTTCCATTCCAGCCCCTTCTGTTTCAACTCCTCCACGGCCGTGTTCAGGCTGTCCAGGTCCTGCGGCCGGACGGCGTCATTCAGCATCACCTGCCGGGCCAGGTAGACGGCCTCGCACACCAGCGCCAGGGCCGCGGCGTGCATGCCGCCCGGCTCCAGGGTGGTGGACACGCGGTACACCAGGCCCTCCAGGCCTTCCAGTTCCTGTCCCAAAGCGCGGCGGTTGTTTTCCTGTTCAGACTGATCGGTCATGGCGGCCTCTCCGGTGGCGGCGGGCTGAGATGCGGTAGTTATAGGCCAAACCGGCCGGCGGCGCAACTTCAGCGCTGCAGGTTGATGACGTACTTGTCCAGGAAGTGTTCCATCCGTTCGAGCTGGTCGCGCCGGTTTTTCTCCTTGCCAAAGCCGTGGCCCTCGTCCTCGTACAGCACCAGCTCGGCCGTGCCGCCCTGGCGCCGGACGGCCTCGGCAAAGTCCACCGATTGCTGGTAGGGCACGGCCTTGTCCTCTTTTCCGTGGAAGAGCTGCACGGGCGCCCGGACCGCCTTCACAAAGGTCAGCGGCGAGCGCTCTTTCCACAGCCGGCCGGCCTGCGGCAGCCGGCCGATCAGGCCCTGCTCGTAATTGACCTCGAAGCGGTGCGAGCCCTGCCGCAGCTCGTACATGTCGCCGATGCCGAAGAGCGAGACGCCGGCCGACCAGAAGCCGGGATCCTGCGTCAGCGCCATCAGGGTGGTGTAGCCGCCGGCGCTGCCGCCGGTGATGACCACGCGCTGAGCGTCGGCCCGGCCTTGGCGGATCAGGTGTTCGGCGCCGGTGCGCGCGTCCTGCACGTCCACCACCCCCCACTGACCGTTGAGCTGATCCTGATAGGCGCGGCCAAAGCCCGTGCCGCCGCGGTGGTTGACCACCAGGTAATGCCAGCCGCGCGTGGCGAAGTACTGGGCCTGAGCCAGCCAGGCCAGCGGCGATTCAGAGGTTGGTCCGCCGTGGATGTGGACGATCAGGGGCCGCGGCCCGTGGTCCACCTCCCCCTGTTCGCCGCCGGCCCCGGAAGTGGACCGCGCCTGGGAGGCGGCTTCGGTGGCCAGCGGCCCGACCGCCGGATAGAAGATGCCCCAGCAGACGGCGTCGCCGGCCGTGGCCCAGCTGAGCACCTCCGGCTGCGAGAGCGCGGCCGCGTCCAGGAGGCCGATGCCCGTGGTCGCCCGCACCACCGGCGCCGCGCCCCGGCCGGCGTCCAGGGTGATCAGACAGGCCGGCGTCAACGGGTCGGAGGCCACGCACGCCAGTTGATCGCCGCGCACGGCCAGGGTATCCAGGAACGTGAACGGCACCGTCAGTTCCGTGGCCGTGCGCTCGGGCCAGCTGACGCGCAGCAGCCGGCTGCGCGAGGCGTGCCGGCTGACCGTGTAGAGCGCTTTGCCGTCCGAGCTCCAGCGCATGGCCAATTGGCCGGGCGCCCAATCCGGCCGGCCGATCTCGCCCGGCCCGGTCTCCACCAGCACCGGGTTCTGGCCGTCGGCCTCCGCCACCCACAGCGCGCGCCAGCCGCTCTCGTCGCTGGTGAAGGCCAGGAACTTGCCGCCCGGGCTGAACTGAGGCGAAGCGTAGCTGACGCGCGGCTTGGCCAGCCCGGATTTGGCCAGCGGCAGCAGCTGGTAGCTGGCGGAGGTCCGGCCGGTGGGCTTGGCGAAAGCCGCAATCACCAGGCGGGCCTCGTCCCAGGGCATATCGAACTCATTCCACTCCTGCCAGGCCAGCCGCCGGCCGTCCGGCGCGAAGACCGGGTTGAAGGCGTACCACGGGTCGTCGGAGACCTTCACCGGCAGGCTCTGGCCGCGCACGTCGGTCAGCAGGACGTTGCACCGGCCGTCCGTCTCCGCCAGGAAGGCCACGTATTGGCCGCAGGGCGAGAGGGCCGGCGCGGCCACGCCCTCGTAGGCCGGCGTCACCGCCCACTGGGCGCCCGTGTTCAGGTCCAGGCCCTGCAGGGTGCCGCCCTTGGCGGCGTAGATCAGCACGTTCTCGCGCACGGCGAAGACGCCGCTGCCATACCCCACCCCGCCGGCCGGCATGGGCTCGGCCGTCACCACCTGGGCCAGCCCGGTCGCGAGGCTCTGGCGGACGATGGAGCGCCGGCCGTCGGCCAGGCGCACGTAGAAAAGCTGGTCGGCGCTCTCGCCGAAAGCGGGCTCGGAGACGGTCTGCGCTAGATAGACGCGGTTGAGGGGCAGCGGGGTGTGGGCCATAGGTCGCAGGTGGTTGAGTCTGAAAGTGGGTGGCAACGCTGGCTGGGCTAGTGGGCCTCGCCGCCGTTCGGGTCAGTGGCTTCGCGGCGGGCGATGACCGCGGCCACGAAGGCCTGGAAGAGCGGGTGCGGCCGGTTAGGGCGCGAGAGGAATTCTGGATGGAATTGCGTGCCCAGCATGAACGGATGGCCGGCCACCTCGGCGATCTCCACCAGCCGCCCATCGGGCGACTGTCCGGAGAAGACCAGGCCCTTGGCGGCCAGCGGCTCGCGATAGATGTTGTTGAACTCGAAGCGGTGGCGGTGACGCTCCTGGACGATGGCGCCGGCCGGCAGGTCATAGGCCTCGTCGGCCTTGGTGCCCGGCGTGAGCTGGCACGGGTACAGGCCCAGGCGCATGGTGCCGCCCAGGTCCGCAATGCTGCGCTGTTCGGGCATCAGGTCGATCACGGGCAGGCGCGTGCCGCGGTCGAACTCGGTGGAGTTGGCGTCGTCGGTGCCAAAGGCGTAGCGCGCGAACTCCACGCACATGATCTGCATTCCCAGGCACAGGCCCAGGTACGGCACGGCGTTCTCGCGGGCGTGGCGGGCGGCCGCGATCTTGCCCTCGATGCCGCGCGAGCCGAAGCCGCCCGGCACCACGATGCCGTCCACGCCGCGCAGCTGCTCCCAGGCGCGGCCCTTCTCCAGGTCCACCGAGTGGACCCATTCGATCTCGACCTCGCGGCTGAGCGCCAGCGCGGCGTGTTTGAGGGCCTCGCGCACGCTCATGTAGGCGTCCTGCAGCTCCACGTACTTGCCGACCATGGCCACACGCACCTTGGCCTTGGGCCGGCGCACCTCCTCCACCAGAGCCTGCCAGCGGCTCCAATCCGGCGCCCGGCTGGCGGTCAGCCCCAGCCGGCCCAGGATCAGGTCGGCCACGCGCTGCTGCTCCAGCAGCAGCGGCACCTCGTACAGCACGTCGGTGGTCACCATCGGGATGACGGCCTGCTCGGTCACGTCGCAGAACAGCGCGATCTTCTGGCGCAGGTCGGCGCTCACCGGGTGGTCCGAGCGCGCCACGATGATGTCCGGGCTCAGGCCCAGCGAGCGCAGCTCGCGCACCGAGTGCTGGGTGGGCTTGGTCTTCAGCTCGCCGGTGGCGCCGATGAAGGGCAGCCAGGTGACGTGGACGAAGAGCGCGTTCTCGCGGCCGACGTCGGTGCGCATCTGGCGCATGGCCTCCAGGAAGGGCTGGCTCTCGATGTCGCCGACCGTGCCGCCCACCTCCACCAGCACCACGTCCGCGCCGCTGTGGCGGGCCACCAGGGCCATGCGCCGCTTGATCTCGTTGGTGATGTGCGGGATGACCTGGATGGTGCCGCCCAGGTAGTCGCCGCGCCGCTCCTTGCCGATGACCTCCGAGTAGATCTGGCCGGTGGTGACGTTGCAGTCGCGCGACAGGCTGACGTCGATGAAGCGCTCGTAGTGCCCCAGGTCCAGGTCGCACTCGGCGCCGTCGTCCAGCACGAAGACCTCGCCGTGCTGGTACGGGCTCATCGTGCCGGGGTCCACGTTAATGTACGGGTCCAGCTTCTGGATGGAGACCTTGAGCCCGCGCTCCTTGAGCGTGCGGCCCATGGCCGCGGCGGTCACGCCCTTGCCCACCGAACTGACGACGCCGCCCGTGATGAAGATGTATTTGGTCATTACCGGTTACTCCGCTCGCTGGGCCGGCCGCCCTTCGTCCGCCGGCAGGCAAAAATAGAGGCGGGGAGATTGGCAGATGGTGTGCTTCTCCCCGCCCCGGCTGGTTAAATTCAGTTGCGCGTGATGGCTGCTACGGCACAGGCGGGATCATACCACACGCCTTCCGGCGCCGCCAAGCTGCGCCGGCCATCGGGCCAGAAACGGACACCTGTTCTGTTATACTCCCGGCATGTCTCAGACGATCGTTGCCATTGACCTGGAAACCACGGGCCTGGACCCGCAGCGGGACGCCATCATCGAGATCGGCGCCGTCAAGTTCAAGGGCGAGCGGATCGAGGCCGAGTACAGCACCCTGGTCAACCCCGGCCGGCCGATCCCGCCCGTGGTGGTCAACCTGACCGGCATCACCGACGCCATGGTGGCCCGCGCCCCGCGCCTGGCCGACGTCCTGCCGGCGCTGGAGGACTTTGTGGGCGAGGCCACCGTGCTCGGCCACAACGTCAAATTCGACCTGGGCTTTCTGCAGGCCAAGAAGATCCTGCGCTACAACGACGTGGCCGACACCTACAGCCTGGCGGCGGCCCTGCTGCCCAGCGCCGGCCGCTACAACCTGGGCGCGCTGGCCAAGGAGTTGGGCATCCTCCTGCCGGCCACCCACCGCGCCCTGGACGACTGCCGCGTGACCGTGGCCGCCTACCAGGCCCTCAGCCGCCTGGCCCTCGGCCTGCCGCTGGAGGTGCTGGCCGAGATCACCAATCTCAGCCAGGACGTCGAATGGGCGGCCGGCCACTTCTTTGAAGATGCCCTGCGGGTGCGCTCCAAGGAGCTGGCTGGGCCCCGGCGCGGCGGGCCGGCCGCCGGCGGGCTCTTCCAGCCGCCGGACCGCGACCTGCGCCCGCTGACGCCGGCCGAGGTCCAACAGCCCCTGGAGGTCGAGGAGCTGGCCGCCAGCCTGGAGCCGGGCGGCCCCTTCGCCCGGTATTTCCCCGGCTACGAGTTCCGCTCCGAGCAGGTGACCATGCTGCGGGCCGTGGCCGAGGCCTTCTCCGAGGGCAAGCACCTGATGGTGGAGGCCGGCACCGGCACGGGCAAAAGCTACGCCTATCTCATCCCGGCCGTGCACTGGGCCTTGCAGAACGGCCAGCGCGTGGTGATCTCCACCAACACCCTCAACCTGCAGGACCAGCTGGTCAACAAAGACATCCCGGACCTGCGCGCCGCGCTCGGCCTGGACTTCCGCGCCGCCCTGCTCAAGGGCCGCGGCAATTATCTGTGCCCGCGCCGCCTGGACAACCTGCGCCGGCACCGGCCCAAGAACGCGGACGAGATGCGCGTGCTGGCCAAGGTCCTGGTCTGGCTGAGCCAGCCGGAGGC
>JAEURL010000651.1 GCA_016789165.1 Anaerolineales bacterium
CCACGCTCAACCAACGCGGCGCCCGTTCCACGCTGGACTGCTCGGGGCTCTTGAGCGCCACCAGCGGCGAGAGCCGCATCGCGGCGCGGGCCGGCACCAGCGCCGCGAGGAGCGTGATGCCCAGCCCCAGCGCGCCCGCCAGGGCAAAACTGAGAGCGGAGGGCTCGGCCGGCACAAAGGCGGTGAGGATCGAGTTCTGGAGCGAGCGCAGCAAGGCGACAATGCCGCGGCCGACGAGCGGCCCGAGCAGGACGCCCAGCAGAGTGCCGAGGCCGCCCACGATCAGGGCTTCGGTCAACACCAGCCGCAGCACCTGGCGGCGCGTCATCCCCAGCGAGCGCAGCGTCCCGATCTGCTGGCGGCGCTGGGTGACCGACATACCGAAGGTGTTGAAGATCAGGAAGCCGGCCGCCAGCATGATGCCGGCCCCGATGCCTTTGAAGGCCGGGTCGAGCTGGCTCCATAGCCCCTCGCCGATGGCGCGCAGATCCTCGGTGCGGGTGACCACGCCGATGAGGGATTGGCTGAGCATGTCGCCGGCCACGGTCATGCCCGCGCCCAGGGCGATGGCGATCAGGCTCAGGTAGGTGCGCGTGCGGTGCTGATCCAGGCTGCGGATGGCCAAGGTGAAGGACAGCGAGCGCGGCAGCGCCGGCCGGCGCGGATTGGCCGGCCGCTTGGCCGCCGGCGCGGCGAAGCCGGCCGCCCCTTCGGCGCGCATGGCCGCGGCCGGGTCCACATCGGCGGCGCGGCCGGCCGGCCAGAGGGCGGCCAGCATGGCGATGCCCGGGCCGATGAAGAGCGTGGCCAGCGCCAGCTCCCACGGCACCGGCAGGCCCGCCACCGGGCTCACGCCGGCTACCGCCTCCATGGCCGTGTTCATGCTGAGCACGAACAGCCCGGCGAGGCCCAGGCCGCCCAGCGCGCCCAGGCCGGCGCCCGCTAAGCCCACCAGGCCGGCCTCCAGCACCACCAGCCCGCGCACCGCGCCGCGCGTCAGCCCCAGCGCGCGCAGGGTGCCGATCTCGCGCTGGCGCTCGAGCACCGACGCGAACAGCGTCACCACGATCCCCAGCGCCGCCACCAGGCCCGAGAGCGAGGTCAGCCCGCCGAAGAGCGCCTGGATCGGGCCGAGCAGCGCGTCCACCGTCGTCGTCACTTGCGCGGTATCGAACGGCGCCAGCTCGCCGCGATGCTGTTCGCGCAAGGCGTCGACGCGCGCCTGGAGCGCCGCCAGCGTCACACCCGGCCTGGGCGTGAAGAGCACCGCGAAGGCGTTCGCGCCAAAGTGCTCGGCCGCCGCCTCCGGGCTGATAAGGGGGAAGCCGCCGCCCACGGCCGCCACGGTGAAAGCCACCGGACCGTGGAGCGTGCTGATCTCCAGCGTGTCGCCGGGGTGCTTATCAAGTTTGCGGCCGGTCAATTCCGGCAGCAGGATGGCCGGCGCGTGTTCGGCAAAGATGCGCTCCGCTTCGTCCCACGAACCTTCGGCGATGGGGAAGGTGCGCTTGTCCCGGATGATGGCGAGGGAAGTGGCGAAGGCGTACTGGTCGCCGACGCCGCTTTCAATACCGAGGCCGGGCAGCGAGACGTTGGCGAAATAGGCGATCTCGGCCTGGTCACCCAGCGCTTCGATGTCGGCCCGCAGAGCGGGCGGCAGCGGCGGCAGGCTGGGCAGGGCGGCCGAAGCGCTCAGCGAGGTGCCGGGCGGGAAGGGCCGGATCACCACCACCCTCCCGGCGAACAACGATAGATTAAACGAGAGCAGGAACTGGCTCATGAACAGCGTCAGCCCGGTCAGGGCGATGACGAGCATGGAACTGATGGTGAGTGTGGCGGCGGTGACGGCCGTGCGCGCGCCCTGCCGGCGCAAGCTGGCCGCCGCCAGCCGGCCGGCCAGCCAGCGCCCGCGCTCCAGCGCCGTCAGCAGGCCGTCGAGCGCCAGCGGCAGCAGCGCGATGACGGCCGCGCCAAACGGCAGGGTCAGCGCGAAGATCGGGCCGTAGCTGGGCGTCAGCGCGGTGCGGGCGTAGTCGGCGCCCCAGACGTACAGGCCGAGGGTGGCGGCCAGCAAAATCACCACGGCCGTGATCAGCCAGGCGCGTCGGCTCCGGCGCTGCGCGTCCCCGCCCAGCGGCGGCTTGAAGGCCTCCAGCGGGCTCACGCGGGCCGCGTCGCGCGCCAGGCTGAAGGTGACGGCCACGGTCACCAGCACGCCGGCCCCGGCCGCCAGCGGCCAGGCATCCCACGGGATGATCGCGCGGAGGGCGCCGCTATCGCCGTTGAGGCCGCGGACCACCGCCACCATGCCGGCCCCGATCGCCAGCCCAAACCCCAGGCCCAGCGCCGAACCGAACACGCCCACCAGGCCGGCCTCCAGCAGGGCCTGCGCCAGCACCTGCCGGCGCGTCATGCCCAGCGTGCGCAGCTGGCCGATCTCGCGCCGGCGTTCGGCCAGCGTGATGGCGAAGGCGTTGAAGACCAGGAAGGCGCCGGCCAGCAGCACCGCGAAGCCGGCCACCGGCAGGGCCAGGTTGACGAGGCTGTAGAGCGAATTCAGGCTGCTGCTGCCGGCCGCGCTGGTGACGATGTACTGGTCGCCCAGATCCGCTTGCAGCGCGGCGCGCGCGGTCTCCGGGTTCTGGCCCGGCCGCAGACGGATTTGCAGCGCGGTGGCGGTGGCGGGCGCGTCGAAGGCCGCGCTGAGCGCGGCGAGCGGGAGCCAGGCAGCGGCCGTCGCCACCACCGCTTCGCGGCGCGGCTTCAGCAGGCCGACGATGGCGTAGCTATGGGTTTGGACGCCGGTGGTGAGCTGGATCTGGCCGCCGACGGCATAGCCGCGCAGAGCAGCCCAATCCGCAGGGAGCAGGACCGCGGCCGAGTCAGCCGGCTGAAGAAAACGGCCGGCCGCCAGCTCGTAAGGCGTGAGGGTCCGGGCGGGATCGACGCCGAGCAGCGCCAGCCCCGTGCCGTCTAGCGTGGGGCTGCCCATCGTAAACGTCCCATCGCCGGCGGCGGGCTGGCCCTCCAGGCCGCGA
>JAEURL010000666.1 GCA_016789165.1 Anaerolineales bacterium
GCCCAGGCGCAGGCCGGGCGCCAAAGGCTTGGAGAACGTGCTCAGGTAGAGGATGTTGCCGAGGCTCAACCCGTTGTCGCCGGCCGCGCCGCGCGTCTCGCGGTCCAGCACCAGCAGCGAGGGCAGGTGTTTGCCCTCGTAGCGCAGCTGGCCGTACGGGTCGTCCTCGACGATGGGGACGCCGTACTTGTCGGCCAGGGCCACCAGCGCCCGGCGCCGCTCCAGCGCCAGCGTCACGCCGGCCGGGTTGTGGAAGTTGGGCAGGACGTACATGAACTTGGGGCCGGCCCGCAGGGCGGCCTCCAGGTCGTCGGTCTGCAGGCCGTGGTCGTCCATGGGCACGCCCACGTATTCGGCGTGGTACATGCCGAACGCCTGGATGGCGCCGAGATAGGTGGGCGCCTCCACCAGCACGCGGTCGCCGGGGTTGAGCAGCAGCTTGCCAATCAGGTCCAGCGCCTGCTGGGAGCCGGACGTGATCAGCACATTCTCGGGCCGGGCCTTGATGCCGTACCGGCTGGCGTGACGCGCGATCATCTCACGCAGGGGGTGGTAGCCCTCGGTGGTGCCGTACTGCAGGGCGGCCGGCCCTTTCTCCTCCAGCACACGCTGGCAGGCGGCCTGAAATTCGGCCACCGGGAAAACCTCCGGCGCCGGCAGGCCGCCGCCAAACGAGATGATGTCCGGCTGCTCGGTGAGCTTGAGCAATTCACGGACCGTGGAGCTGGTGGCGCCTTTGGCGCGTTGGGAGAAGCGGTGGGACCAGAGGGTGCTCATGGGGTCTCCTGAGTAGGGGTTGCTCGCGCCGTGCCTCCCTAGCGTAACCTGAATGGGTAAGATCGGAAAGTGCTCTTTGTCCGGGGCACGGACTGAACGTAAGCGCGCCGGCCGCGCGCTTTAAACAGAAACCTCCCGGCGTCGGGCCGGGAGGTCCTGGTTCAGCGCCGCGGGCCGGTTAGCGCAGGTCCGCTTTGTCGGTCAGCGCCGCATGCGCAGCCGCCAGGCGCGCAATCGGCACGCGGAACGGCGAGCATGAGACGTAGTTCAGGCCGATCTTGTGGCACAGGCCGATGGACTGCGGGTCGCCGCCGTGCTCGCCGCAGACGCCGATGTCCAGCGTCGGGCGGGTGGCGCGGCCGGCCTTGACGGCCATGTCCATCAACTTGCCCACGCCGTTCGGGTCGATGCTGGCGAAGGGGTTGTCCTTCAGGATGCCCTTTTCCAGGTATTCCATCAGGAAACCGGTCTCGGCGTCGTCGCGCGAGATGCCGAAGGTGGTCTGCGTCAGGTCGTTGGTCCCGAAGGAGAAGAACTGCGCGTACTCGGCGATCTCGTCGGCCGTCAGGGCGGCGCGCGGGATCTCGATCATGGTGCCGAACTCGTACTTGATCTTGGCCTTGCGCTCGGCCATGACGCGCTTGGCTTCTTCCTCCAGCACCGTCTGCTGGAGCTTGAGCTCGCTGATGTGGGCGGTCAGCGGGATCATGATCTTGGGGTAGACCTTGACGCCATCCTTGGCGCAGTCGCAGGCCGCCTCAAAGATCGCCCGCACCTGCATCTTGGTCAGGCCGGGCAGGTGGATGCCCAGGCGCACGCCGCGCAGGCCCAGCATCGGGTTCTGCTCGCGCATGCCCTCCACCGCCGCCAGCATCTTGCGCTTCTGCTCCAATTCGGTGGCCAGGCGGGCCACTTCCTCTTCGTACGCCTGCAGGCGGGCGCCGTGCTTGGCGATGTCCTGCGCCATGGCCGCCTGGCTCGGCAGGCCTTCGTTCGGGGACTGCGCCCGCACGCCGCCGACCACGCTTTCCATCCGCTTCAGGCCGGCGATGCGCTCCTTGACGGCCTCCATGCGGTCCTGCAGGTCCGCGATGCGGGTCTCGCTCTGGGTGACGTCGTGCAGGAGCTCGTCGTGGGCCGGCAGGAACTCGTGCAGCGGCGGGTCGATCAGGCGGATGGTGACCGGCAGGCCGTCCATGGCCCGGAACAGGCCGTCGAAGTCGCCGCGCTGGAAGGGCAGCAGGGCGGCCAGGGCGTTGTCGCGCTCGGCGTCGGTCTTGGCCAGGATCATGCGCTGGACGTGGGGCAGGCGCTCGGTCTCAAAGAACATGTGCTCGGTGCGGCATAGGCCGATGCCCTCGGCCCCGTACTGGCGCGCGCGCTGGGCGTCGCGCGGGTAGTCCGCGTTGGCCCACACGCCCAGCTTGCGGATGCCGTCCGCCCACTTGAGCAGCTTGATCACGTAGGGGTCGTCGAAATCGGGGATGACGGCCTTGATCTCGCCGGCGAACACTTCGCCGGTGGTGCCGTCGATCGAGACCACATCGCCTTCTTTGAAGACGCGCTCGCCCATTCCGGGCGCGTTCACCGTGAACTGGCGCTTTTCCAGGTCCATGTCCAGGGAGGCGGCGCCGACCACGGCCGGCTTGCCGAATTGGCGCGCCACCAGGGCGGCGTGGCTGGTGCGGCCGCCGCGGCTGGTGAGGATGCCCTTGGCGGCCAGCATGCCGTGCACATCGTCCGGCTTGGTCTCCTGGCGGGCCATGATGACGGCCTTCTTCTGCTCCTTGGCCCACTTCTCGGCCGTGTCGGCGTCGAAGGCCAGCACGCCGCTGGCGGCGCCCGGCGAGACGTTCAGGCCGGTGGCGATCCGGTCGCCGCGCTCGACGGCCTTCTTCTTCTCCTTGGCCTCAAACTGCGGGTGCAGGAAGAAGTCGATGTGCTCGGGGCTGACACGCCCGACCGCCTCGGCCTTGGTGATCAGCTTGCTCTCGGCCATGTCCACGGCGATGCGGATGGCGGCCTGGGCCGTGCGCTTGGCGGCGCGTGTCTGCAGCATCCACAGCTTGCCGCGCTCGATGGTGAACTCGATGTCCTGGGTCTCGCGGTAGTACTTCTCCAGCTGCTGGCAGATCTTCTCCAGCTGCTTGTACAGCTTGGGCATCGCGTCCTTCATGGCCACGATCGGCAGCGGGATGCGCGTGCCGGCCACCACGTCCTCGCCCTGGGCGTTGATCAGGAAGTCGCCTTCCATCTGCGGCGTGCCGTCCGAGACGTTGCGCGTGGTGAGCACGCCCGTGCCCGAGTCCTGGCCCATGTTGCCGAAGACCATGGTGACGATGTTGACGGCCGTCCCCAGGTTGTGCGGGATCTTGGAGGCGTTGCGGTAGTCGAACGCGCGCTTGCCGTTCCAGCTCTTGAAGACGGCTTCGGTCGCCAGCCGCATCTGCTCATACGGATCACTGGGGAAATTCTGGCCAGTGACTGAGCGCACGATCTGCTTGAACTGCTCGGTGATCGCCTTGAGGTCGTCGATTTCCAGGTCGGCGTCGTTGCTGACGCCGCGCTTGTGGCGGTAGTCCTCGAGGACCTTTTCGAAATCGTCCTTGGCCACGCCCATCACCACCGAGCCGAACATCTGCACCAGCCGGCGGTAGGCGTCGTAGACGAAGCGCGCGTTGCCGGTCAGCGCGATCATGCCGGCCGCCGTCGCGTCGTTCAGGCCGATGTTGAGAACCGTGTCCATCATGCCCGGCATCGAGAACTTGGCGCCGGAACGGCAGGAGACCAGCAGCGGGTTCTTGGGGTCGCCGAACTTCTTGCCGGCGGCCTTTTCCACTTCCTTGAGGGCCTTGAGCTCCTGGTCCCACAGGCCGGCCGGGAATTTCTCGCCGGCGGCCAGGTAGGCGTTGCAGGCCTCGGTCGTGACGGTGAAGAAGGGCGGCACCGGCAGCCCGCCCCGATGCATGTCGGCCAGGCCGGCGCCTTTGCCGCCCAGCAGCGCACGCACGCCTTCCCAATTCCCGGCGTACTTCTCCGCCGCGGCCACTTCGCTAAAGAGATAAACCCACTTCTTAGTTTTGGGCGCCGCCTTGGCGCGCCCATTCGTCGCCGGCCGAGCCGCTGCCTGCGGCTTGCGGACCATCGTCTTTGCCATGAGAGTCCTCCATTACGGCAAGTTTGGGTATCAGGGGAATTGTCGATAAGGTAAGGACCACCTGATAGTAGCGAAGGTCATTCTGTAATCGGATGACTGTCATCCCTTTTTTTACCTCCGTTCTTGTGCTCGCAGCACGGCCGGCCGGCCTGGATTTTTGGCCCCGCCGCCCTGAATCCGGCCGCTGTAAACCACGGTAAATGCTCCAAAATGCCTCGGAATTCCGATGACATCTGTCCGCAATGCCTTATGCAATGGTCACTTCTCGCTGAGGGGGGGACCTGACAGAATGACAACGACCCAGCGCAGAAGCGTCTAACAGGAGTTTGTGATGAAGGACACATTCGTGCGCGAGTGGATGACGCCTGATCCGGTGACGGTGTCCAGCCTAACCACGCTGCCCGAGGCCCACAAGCTCATGGCGCAGCGCAAGATCCGCCGGCTGTTGGTCGTCGATGATGGGCGGCTGGTTGGGATCATCACCCGGGGTGACGTGCGCGGAGCGGAACCCTCTGGCGCGACCACGCTGAGCATTTATGAGTTGAACTATCTGCTGGCCAAGCTGACGATCGGCGCGATCATGACCCGCCACCCGGTCACCGTGGGCCCGGACACACCCATCCGCGAGGCCGCGCGCCTGATGCTGGAACACAAGATCGCGGGCCTGCCGGTGGTGGCCGACGGCCGGGTCGTGGGCATCATCACCGAGTCGGACATTTTCCGGCTGGTCGCCAAGACCTGGGGCGCGGAAGAAGACCGCAACTAACGTGCGGCGGCCGGCCGCCCACGGGCGACGGGCCGCCGAATACAGCGAGAGGACGTAAACCATGAGTGATACAACGCGAGAGATGCTGACGCTCGACGGCAACGAAGCCGTGGCGCGCGTGGCCTTCAAGCTGAGCGAAGTGGTGGCCATCTACCCGATCACGCCGTCCACGCCGATGGGCGAGTGGGCGGACCAGTGGATGGCCGAGGGCAAGCCCAACCTGTGGGGGGTGATCCCGTCGGTGGTGGAGATGCAATCAGAAGGCGGCGCGGCCGGGGCCGTGCACGGCGCCCTGCAGGCCGGCTCACTGTGCACCACCTTCACGGCCTCCCAGGGCCTGATGCTGATGCTGCCCAACATGCACAAGATCGCCGGCGAGCTGACGCCGGCCGTCTTCCATATCGCCGCCCGGTCCCTGGCGGCGCAGGGTCTGTCCATCTTTGGCGACCACAGCGACGTGATGGCGGCCCGCAATACGGGCTGGGTGATGCTGGCCTCCAACTCCGTCCAGGAGGCCCAGGACTTTGCGGCGCTGGCCCATGCCGTCACCCTCCAGGCGCGCGTGCCGTTCCTGCATTTTTTTGACGGCTACCGGGTGTCGCACGAGGTCAACAAGATTGAGACCCTGACCGACGACGATCTGCAGGCGCTGATCGACCCGGCCCTGATCAGTGCCCACCGCGCGCGCGGGCTGAACCCCGAGCACCCGGTCATGCGCGGCACCGCCCAGAACCCGGATGTTTATTTCCAGGGCCGCGAGACCGTCAACTCGTACTACACGGCTGTGCCCGGCCTGGTCCGCGCGGCCATGGACAAGTTTGCGGCGCTCACCGGCCGGCGCTACCAGTTGTATGAATATGAAGGCGCCCCGGATGCGGAGCGCGTGGTGGTGGCGATGGGCTCCGGCGCCGAGGCCGCGG
>JAEURL010000041.1 GCA_016789165.1 Anaerolineales bacterium
GGACGGCCCGAGCACGGCCACCAGCGGCTCAGCGGCCATCTTCTCCAGGATCTCGGCGATCAAGCGCTCGCGTCCGAAGAAGACCGGACTGCGCGCCTCGCCGAAGGCATCCAGGCCCAGATAAGGGCACAGAGCGTCGTCCAGCGCCGGCGCTTGCGCGGGATCGAATTCCACCAGGGAGGCGTCCGGCCCATCGTAGCCCGGCCGGTAGACGCGCGTGCCCCAGTAATCCAGGATGTTCTGGGCCTGCCAGCGCTCGTCCTCGGAATCCAGCAGCGCGCCGGCGGCACTGCCGCGCCGGATAGCGCCCTCGATGGCGGCCAGCATTTCGGGGGTCTCGCCCCCCTCGCGCAGGCGCCGGAGCAGCTCGGCGTGCGCGGCCTTGAGCGCGGCCAGCGACGGGAACGGGGCCTGAGCGATCATGTCGGTCATGAGATCAACCTCGTCACGGACGCCAGGGGCGCGCCCACCTCGCGCAGGCGGGTGCACAGTTCGCGCAGGTCAACGTCGACGCGGAAGAAGCGCTCGCTGGCCCGGCGGCGGTAAGCGCGGTAGGCCCGCTTGACCTTGGCGGGGTTGTCGGCAGCCAGGGCCTCGTCCAGCGCCGCGCCGTCCTTGCGCAGGCCGGCCGCCCACTCCTCGGCGCCGGCGTAGAGCGCGCCGGCCTTGGTCTTGAGATCCGGCCAGCCCAGCTGCAGCTCGGTCAGGTCATTGCGGTCCACGGCCGTGTCGATCAGGCGCAGATTCTGGTCCACCAGCTGCCACTCGTCGTGCTGGCCCACCTGGCGCGTCAGTTCCAGGTCCAGAATGCCCAGCGCGTCCAGGCCGATGGCGAACTGATCCACCTGCTCCTGGGCCAGCTGCAGCTGCTGCAGGTAGCCGGCCAGGGCCGTGAGGGCGCTGACCAACGCCGGCAGGCGCAGGCCGCGGGCGGCCTGGATCAGGGCGCCGTTGATGCGCGCCGGATGCTGGTTGAGGACGCGGTTCAGCCGCCAGAGCACCTTGCCGAGCGGCTTGGCGTCGGCGGCCTCCAGGCCGGCGCTCACCTCGGCCTGGGTGGTCTCCAGGTCCGCCACCCAGGCGGTGTCGGCCGCGCCCACCTTGCCGCGGCCGGCCACGCCCTTGGCCTCGGCCGCCAGGCTCTCCAGCGTCAGCTTGGCATCGTCCAGCTGCTGGCCGGCCAGCTCATCGTCCGGGAAGCGCGGCACGGCCTGAGTCAGGGTGTTGTAGCACTGGAATTGCAGGCGGTGCAGCAGGTCATGCAGGGCCTTGTAATCGGCCAGCAGGTCCAGCTGCTGGTACGCGGCCAGGAAGTCGGTCTGGAAGGCGGTGGCGGCGGCGCGCGCCTCCTGCGAGCGCTGGAGCAGCTCGCCCACCAGCGCCAGGCTGGCCCCGGCCTGGGCCGGCGCCACTTGATAGATGTTGGTGACGTTCGTGATCTTGTCGCCGCCGACGACATCGCCGCCGACGTTGATGTCGCCCTGGGCCTGCAGAGCAGCGCCGCCGACCGGCGGCGCCGCGGATGGGGTGTCGGACATCGCGCTGTTTCCTGCCGGCCGCGGCGGGCCGGCGGCGCACGGAAGCCTGGGTGGAGCGGCGGGCGGAAGGCTCGCCGGTGAATGGCGCGGATTTTAACATCAAGCGCCGCGGCCGGCCGGGGCGCGGCCGGCCGTGCCACAACGCGCCGCCAACCTGGGCCGGCGGCTTGACTCGGCCAGCCGGGCGGCCTAAGATTTTATGGGAGGCCGGGATGTTCACTCAAGCGGAACGTCAACGTCTGCTGGCCTTGGCCCGCGAGGCCGTGGCCGCGGCGGCGGCCGGCCGCGAAGCGCCGCCCGTCGATACCGCCGACCTGCCGGCCGCCCTGCTGCGGCCGGCGGCCAGCTTCGTCACCCTGGAGTGCGCCGGCGAGCTGCGCGGCTGCATCGGCGGCCTGGAGGCGCGCTGGCCCCTGTACGAAGACGTGCGCCGGCACGCAGCCCAGGCCGCCACGCAGGATTACCGGTTCGAGGCCGTGGCGCCGGAGGAAGTGCCGAAACTGGAGGTGGAGGTCTCGGTGCTCACCGAACCTCAACCGCTGGTGTACGCCGGGCCGGCCGACCTGCCCGGCCAGCTGCAGCCCGGCACCGACGGCGTGACCCTGGCGTACGGCCAGCGCCGCGCCACCTTCCTGCCCCAAGTGTGGGAGCGCGTGCCTGACCCTCAGCGCTTCCTCTCGATGCTGTGTGAGAAAATGGGGCTGCCGCCGGACACCTGGCGGCAAACCAAGCTGGACGTGAGCATCTACCACGTCGAGAAAGTCACGGAAAGCGAGCTCGAATAACGGGTCAAGGTCCAAGGTGGAAGGCCCAAGGCCTTGGGCCTGGCGCCGGTGAGCCTTGATCCCCATATGTCGGAACCTCTCCCGCAAGTCACCCCGTTCC
Source organism: Anaerolineales bacterium (assembly GCA_016789165.1). GTDB lineage: Bacteria > Chloroflexota > Anaerolineae > Anaerolineales > UBA6663 > SpSt-583. Next base: position 2,424 of record JAEURL010000041.1, read on the forward strand.
TGCGCCTGGGCGGGCGCGAGTGGCACTTGCCCACCGCCCTGCGCGCCTTCCGCCACCGCAATTACCGGCTGTACTGGTTCGGGCAATTGATTTCGCTCACCGGCACCTGGATGCAGTCCACGGCCCAGCAGTGGCTGATCTATCGGCTGACCGGCTCGCCGCTGGCGCTGGGCACCGTGATGTTCCTGAACTCGCTGCCGGCCATGCTGCTCTCGCTCTTCGCCGGCATCGTGGTGGACCGGGTGGACAAGCGCCGCTTCCTGCTGCTCACGCAGACCGCGCTGATGACACCGGCCTTCATCCTGGCGCTCCTGACCTACACGAACGTCGTGCAATACTGGCACATCCTGGTTCTGGCGGTCTGTCTGGGCCTGGCCAACACCTTCGACATGCCGGCCCGGCAGGCCTTCACGGTGGAGATGGTGGGCAAAGACGACCTGATGAACGCCATCGCCCTGAACTCCTCCATGTTCAACAGCGCGCGCCTGATTGGCCCGGCGGTGGCCGGCCTGCTGGTGGCGCAGGTGGGCGAGGCCACGGCCTTCCTGCTCAACGGCCTGAGCTTCCTGGCCGTGATCGGCGGCCTGGCTCTGATGCGCCTGCCGGCCTTCACGCCGCGGCCCGGCCGGCTGACGCCGCTGGCCGACTTGCGCGAGGGCCTGGGCTACATCCGCCGCAGCCGGGCGGTGCTGGCGCTGGTGCTGGTGGCGGCGGTGCCGAGCGTGTTCGGGTTCCCGGCCACCACCCTGCTGCCGGCCGTCGCCCGCGATGTGCTCGGCCTGGGCGTGGACGGCTACGGCGGGCTGGTCTCGTCGATCGGCCTGGGCGCATTGGTGGGCGCGCTCTCGCTGGCGGCGCTGGGTGATTACCGGCCCAAGGGCCGGCTGCTGACCACGGCCACCTTCGTCTTCGCCGGCGCCCTGATCGGGGCCGCCCTGGCGCGCAACGCCTGGCTGACCAGCGCGGCGCTGGTGCTGGCCGGCTGGGGCATGGTGACGCATCTGGCCACCACCAACACCCTGGTGCAACTGCAGGTGCCGGACAATCTGCGCGGCCGGGTGATGAGCGCCTACCTGTGGGCCGTGGTCGGCCTGGCGCCGGCCGGCTCGCTGGCGCTGGGGACGTTGGCGGAGTGGTGGGGCGCGCCCAGCGCTCTGCTGGCCGGCGGCCTGGTCTGCGCGGCCAGCGCCGTGATCATGCTGGGGGCCGTCCCGGAGGTGCGCCGGCTGTGAGGCCGGGCCGCGCAACCGGATGGCCGGCGGCGCGTAGAGGAAAACGAGGTGCCGTATGCGTCCCAAACGTCGTTTCCGCGAGCGGGGGCCGGCTGCCGAGGTGCAGAGCGCGGTCTGGCTGATTGGCCTGGGCCTGTTGTGGCTGACCGGCTGGTGGTGGCCGGGGATTATGATTGTGATCGGCGTCAGCATGGTGGCCGGGGCCTTGGCCCGCGGCATCGACTGGCCCGCCGCGCCGCCCGAAGCGCCGGCCTTCCCCAGCCCGCCGCCCGCGCCGTTCGGCGGCCTCCAAGCCGAGGCGCCGGCCGCTCCGCCGCCGCCCGCGCCCGTCGTCCTGCGCCCTGAGCCGGCCGGCCGGCCCGCCCAAACGGTCCGTCTGCCCGATATCTGCCCCAACTGCGGGGCGCCGCCGCGGTCGCTGACCTCCCGCGCGGAGCAGCCGGGCGTCTGCCCGTTCTGCGGCGCGCAGATCGCCGAGTAGCCGCTCTCAGAAAACAGAACCGGGGACGGGAGCGCGCTCCCGTCCCCGGTTTTGAGTCGCGCCGCCGGCCCCGCTCAGGCGTCCTCGACAAATTGCGGGGCCGCGCCGGCCGCGGCCACTGCCCGCCCGCTGGGGAAGGTGATCGTAGTGGCGGCGCCGGTTTTGGTGATCGTCACGCCCTTCCAGCGCACGGTGACCGGCCAGGGGAAGGGATTGGCGCCCTCCACGTAGACGCGGCGCGCGGAGATCAGGCGCACGCCCAACACGCGCAGGAACAGCGCGGCCGGCGCCACCCCCCACAGGTAATCCTTGTCGCCCAGGCCCTCCAGTTTGTCGGCGTTGTAGGCCTCACGGAAGCACTTCTCGGCGCGCAGGGTGTGGAGCATGCCCGCCATCAGGCGCGCCACCAACTCGGCGGCCTCGGCGCGATAGCCGTAGTCCACGAGGCCCTCGCCCAGCATGGTGTTCCACATCAGCCAGACGCCGCCCGAGCCGTCGCGGTTGTCGGGCTTATAGGCCGGGTCCAGGGCCGAACAATTGGGGATGCCGTACGGCCGCCAGAAGCGCTCGGGGTCCAACAGCGTCCGGCACACCAGGGCCTCGGCCCGCTCGCGGTCCGGCACGCCCGCCCACAAGGGCAGCAGCAGCGTCTGGTCCTGGCGGGTGGTGTCCACCACCGCCACCGTGACCGTGAAGGCCTCGCTCAGGCCGGCCACCTCCACGTGGTCCAGCTCCGCATAGAGCTTCTCGCTGACGGCCGTGCCCACGCCGAAATACCAGGAAACGTGGGTGCGCTTGAGGGTCTCCACCCGGTGCCGGCCGCGCCGGCCGCGGCCGTGCAGGGTCACCACCATGTCCGGCCGCGCATCGCGCGGGCCGACGGCCTTCACCAGCAGCCGGGCGGAGGGCGCAAAGCGCCGGCTCACATCGGCGCTCAGGCTGCCGCGCCCTTCGGCCAGCACCTCGCCGCGCATCACCTCGTGCGTATCCCGGTCCACGTAATGGTAGCTGGCCGTGTCCGCGCGCCACATCTCGGCCAGAGCCGATTCCAGGAGGACGGCCCGCTGGGCCAGGGCCGGATCGGCCGGCTCGCCCAGCACTTGCGCCATGCGCAACAGGCTCTGGCACTCGCGGTACAAGTAGGCGGCCAGGTCCGGAGATTCCACGGCCGTGATGTCCGCGCCTTGCGCCCAGGCCACGGTCCGCGCAAAGGACGGGTTCTCGTCGAAGGCGGATTGGATGGTGTGGCTCCACTCCGGCACGCCGTCCCCGTCGCGGTCATACCGGCCCGTGAACCACATATCCACAAAGCGGCGCAGGCCGGGGTACAGTTCCTCCAGAAAGGCGCGGTCCTCGGTGTGCTCGTACACGCTCCAGCCCAGGCTGGCCAGCAGCGGCAGACACAGGGCCCGGTTGCGCTGGCCGGCCAGACCCGGCTTCCAGTCGATAAAGCCGTCTTCGGCCTGCACGGCCAGCCAGTTGCGCAGGATGCCCTTGGCCAGGTCCGGCGCCGCGTTCACGATCTGCGGCACGTTCACGTAGGCCTCGGTGGCTACCTGGCCGTCCCACTGCCACGTGTGGTCGGAGCCGTCGCCCTTGCGCGAGTAGCCGCGGTCCGGGTGGCGGGTG
>JAEURL010000603.1 GCA_016789165.1 Anaerolineales bacterium
GCATGCGTGCATCCTATGCGGGGGGAGGGCTGAAGATTGTAGCAGACTCGCCGGCCCCTAAGCCGGCCGGCCTATTGGCGGGCGGCCGCCAGCCCAGCTAGAATGACGGCACCTATGCTGGATCACAACGGGTTCGCACGCGGCTTGCAGGCGGGGATGGCCGTCTTCGGCCTCAGCGCCTTGGCGGGAGTCTGGGCGGCCTATGATCCCGCGCTCAGCCTGCCCATGCTGGCGGTGGTGCTGGCCGGCGCCGGGCTGTATTTCGCGGCGGCGCGGCGCCGCCCGCTGGCCCGGGCGGAACTGGCGGCCGGTGTTGTGGCGGCGGCCGGACTGCTGATCGCGCTCTATTTCATCGCCCAGTACGGGCACCAGGCGCATACCGCCAAGAGCGGGCTGCTGGCGCGCCTGGGCCAGGCCACCACCTTCCTGCCGGACCTGCACGGGCCGCTGCTGCATCCCAACGTGGCCGCCTCTTATTTGCTGAGCAGCCTGCCGATTGCCGCGGCCATGGCCCTCACCCGCCGCCGGCCGGCGGCGCGCCTCGCCTGGCTGGCGGCCGTGGCGATCATGGGCTACGCCGGCCTGTTGACGGCCTCGCGCGGCGCCTGGCTGGCGGCCGGCGCGGCGGGCGCGGCCGGCGGCCTGCTGTTGCTGGCGCGGCGGGGCCGCTGGGCCGCCGGCGTCGTGGCCGGGGGCGGCCTGCTCATGGTGGCCCTGCTGGCCGTGGTCGTGGTGGATTGGGGCCAGTGGCCGCTGCTGGCCTCGGCCGTGCCGCGCGCCCTGGAGCGCGGCCAGATCTACCGGGACAGCCTGTACCTGGCGCGCGATTATGCGTACACGGGCCTCGGCCTGGGCGACACCTTCTCCAAGGTCTACACCCGCTACAGCCAACTGGCCCAGGTGGAGACCCTCACTCACGCCCACAACCTGCCGCTGGCGGTCTGGCTTGGCCAGGGCCTGCTGGGGCTGGCGGCCTTCCTGGTGCTGAGCGCGGCCTTCTTCGGCCTGGTGGCCGTGACGGTGCGCGCGGCCCGGCCGGGGTTGGTCTTCCACGGCGCCTGGCTGGGCGTGCTGGCCGCGCTGCTGCACGGGCTGACCGATGCCCCGCAGTACAGCGGCAGCCTGTGGCTGACGCTGGCCGGCCTGGGGGCGGCGGCTGGTCTGGCGCTGTCGGCGGAGGCCGCCGCGCCCCCGGCTCCCCGCCCAACCCGCCGGCCTTCTATGGAGGTCTTCCTGGTCGTCATCGTGGTGGCGGTGGCCGGCCTGGCGGTCCTCTATCGGCCAGCGCTGGCGGCCGGGTACACCAACCTGGGCGCGCTGGCGGAGACGCGGGCGGAGCTGGCGCCGGGGCTGTCGGCGGCCGAACGGCAGGCCGGCTTGGCCGCGGCGCAGGCCTGGTACGCACGCGCCCTGGCCGTGGACGACGCCTGGCCCAGCGCCAACCGCCGGCTCGGCAACCTCAAGACCATGCAGGGCGATTACGCGGCCGCCGTCCCGCTGCTGGAAACCGCGCTGCGCCAGGAGAGCCGCTACGCGGCCGCGACCAAGGGGTTGGGGCTGGCGTACGCCTGGTCCGGCCGGGCGGAGACCGCGGCCGTGATCTTCCATCAGCTGAGCGATCCGGGCGCGATGGAGCAGGACCTGTACAACTGGGGCTACTACTTCAGCGAACAGGGCCGGCCGCTGCTGACCGCCTACAGCTGGGAGGCCGCCCAGGCCATGTATCCAGACGCACAGACCACCGGGGTGTGGCTGCTGATCGCCGAGCAATATGTGGCCGCCGGCGAGAAAGAGGCGGCGCGGCGCTGGTACGAGCGCGTGCTGGCCGTGGAACCCGGCCAGCCGCAGGCGGCCGCGGCCCTCGAGCAGCTCGGCGATTAGCCGGGGAAACGCGGACGCCGGCGGATTGGCGCCGGCGTCAGGGGGTCAAAGTGATGGGCCCGGCAGGATTCGAACCTGCAACCAAGCGGTTATGCTTCCCACTCCGGCTTTCGCCGGCCCTGGCGGGTTTGTGGGCTGGACTATCCCTTCACCCCGAGGGGTGCCTGCCGTCTAGTCTCTACACCTTCCCGTGGCGCCGCTCTCCGGCGTCCAGGGCTTGGCTCGGGATTACCCTATCCTGAGACTTAGGCTTCCCCGAATTTGGCAGGTGATCACCTAAGGATTGCTCCCTAGGCCGCCCGGTGGTGTTTGCCCAGACCAGCTGACCGGGCTGAACTTCACGCCCCGCCGCTTGCGCTGGCCAAACTGCCTCAAGCCGCGTGCTCTGACCATTGAGCTACGGGCCCAGTAGCGTCATTGTACTCCGCCGGGCGCCGGCCGTCACGCCTATTCCTCGCCGGCGCTGACCTTCCAGCGCGGCTCCCGGCCCTGCAGCACCGCCAGCACTTCGGCGGCGATGGCCAGGCCGGCGCGCATCTGCGCCTCCTGCGTCTGGGCGCCGATGTGCGGCGTGGCGATCACCTTGGGGTGGGCGGCAAGCGAGCCGGGCGGCGGCGGCTCCGCCGCGAACACGTCCAGGCCGGCGCCGGCCAGGTGGCCGGCATCCAGGGCGGCGCGCAGGGCGTCCTCGTCGATCAGGCCGCCGCGCGCCAGGCACAGCAGCCGGGCTCCGCGCTTCATCTGCGCCAGCCGGGAGGCGTCCAGCAGTTTGTGCGTCTCGGCGTTGTGGGGCAGGTGCAGCGAGAGGTAATCCGAGCGGGCCAGGAGCTCGTCCAGCGAGGCCGGCTCGGCCCCGCGCTCGTGGATGCGCTCGACGCTCTTGCGCGGATCATAGGCCAGCACGTTCATCTCGAACACCCGGGCGCGGCGCACCACCTCGCTGCCGATGCGCCCCAGGCCGATGATGCCCAGCGTCTTGCCGGCCAGCTCGCTGCCCATCAGCGCGCTCTTCTCCCAGCGGCCTTGTTTGAGCGCGGCGTCGGCGGCCGGCACCTGGCGGGCCAGCGCCAGCATCAAGGCGAGGGTCAGCTCGGCCACGGAGGTGGTGGCCGCCTGCGGGCTGTTCACCACCGTCACGCCGCGCGCCTCGGCGGCCGCCAGGTCGATGTTGTCCACGCCCACGCCGGCCCGGCCGACCACTTTCAGATTAACGCCGGCGGCCAGGACCTCGGCCGTCACCTTGGTGCGCGAACGGACCACCAGGGCGTGATACTCCGGAATAACGGTCAGGAGTTCGGCGGCCGTGATCTTGGGCTGGACCGTGACCGGGCCGGCGCCCTCCAACAGGTGCACGCCGGCCTCGGCCAGGCCGTCGGCGACAAGGGTTTTGAGAGTCATAGTGTTCCTAACAGCGCCCGCGGGCGCCCGAATGATCGCCAAGCGTCCGGGCCGGCTCAACCGTGGCGGCGCTGGAAATCGGTCATGAACTCGGCCAGCGCCTGGGCGGCCTCGGGCGGCAGGGCGTTGTAGAGCGAGGCCCGGATGCCGCCCACGGCGCGGTGGCCCTTCAGGCCGTCCAGCCCCTCCTTGGCCGCCTCTTTGACGAACTGGTTCTCCAGGGCCTCGTCCGGCAGGCGGAAAGTGATGTTCATCTGCGAGCGGCTGTCCGGCCGGGCCAGGCCGCGGTAGAAACCGCCGCTGCGGTCGATGGCGGTGTAGACCAGGCCGGCCTTGGCGGCGTTGCGCTCGGCCACGGCCGCCAGCCCGCCCAGGCCGCGCGCCCCCTTGAAGACCAGGCCGCCCATGTAGATCGGGAAACAGGGCGGCGTGTTGTAGAGCGAGCGGTTCTCGGCCTGGACCTTGTAATCCAGCATGAGCGGCAGGCCGGCCGGCGTGCGGGCCAGCAGGTCTTCGCGCACGATCACAATCGTGACGCCGGCCGGGCCGGCGTTCTTCTGCGCGCCGGCGTACACCAGGCCGTACTGGCTCAGGTCCACCGGCCGGCTGATGAAATCGGACGAGGCGTCGCAGGTCAGGGGCACGCCGGCCGGCGGCACCGGCTCGGCCGTGTTCTCCACGCCGTGGATGGTCTCGTTGGAGCAGAAGTGCAGGTAGGCGGCCTGCGGGTCCAGCTGCAGCTCGGCCTGGGACGGGAAGTGCGTGAACTGGCCGGCCTCGCCGTCGAAAGCTTTGCGGGCCAGGCCAAGCCGCCCGGCCTCCTTGTGGGCGGCCTTGGACCACGCGCCGGTGACGATGTAATCGGCCGATTGGCCGCCGGCGCGCAGGTTGAGGGGCTGCATGGCGAACTGCAGCGTGGCGCCGCCGGGCAGGAACAGCACCCGGTGGGTGGCCGGCAGATTGTAGAGGGCGCGCAGATCGGCCTCGGCCTCGCCCAAAATGGTCTCGAAGGCGGCGGAGCGGTGGCTCATCTCCAGCACGGACATGCCGACGCCGCGCCAGTTGAGCAGCTCGGCCTGGGCCTGCTCGAGCACGCTGAGCGGCAGCACGGCTGGGCCGGCGGAGAAATTGAAGAGGCGCCCATAGGGCTGGGCGGAGGCGGAGGTAGCCATGACGATCCTTTCTGTGTCAGGCGGTTGCGCGGGCCATTATAGCGCAGGGGCTTGGGCGGCCGGCGGCGCGGCGCCCCGGCGTGCAATGCACCGTCCGCCAGTTGCCGGTTTCCAGGCTTCGCGGTACAGTAGCGCCATGCCCATCCAGTATCGGTCGGATGCCCTGCGGCGCAGCCTGCAGACTCTGCATCACCAGGCGCCGGCCGTGCGCGGTTCGGCCGTCATCACCCAGGACGGGCTCGTGATTGCGGCCTTCCCGCCGGGCTGGGACGAGAACATCCACGATCCCACCGGCGGCGACCACGTGGCGGCGCTGGCGGCGGTGGTGGCCGGCCAAGCGGAGAAGACCCTGGCGCGCCTCAACCAAGGCCAGATGGAGCGGGTGCTGATGGAAGGCGAACACGGCACCATCGCCGTGCTGCCCATCACCCACGACGCGGCGCTGGCCGTGCTGATCCTGAAAGACGCCAAGCTCGGCCTGACCCTGCACGCCGCCCGGCGCGCGGCCGACGAGATCCAATCCGTCCTCGACAAAACCAAATGACCGGCGCGTCACCCGGCGCGCGGACCGGGGGGCGCTCGCTGAGCGCCCTGCTGCTCGTCACCACGCCAATCCGGATCCTGCTGAACACCACCTTCCGGATGGTGTACCCGTTCCTGCCGGCCTTCAGCCGCGGGCTGGGCGTGCCGGTGGAAACCCTCACCCTGCTGCTGGCCTTGCGCAGCGGCTTGGGCCTGAGCGCGCCGCTCTTCGGCCTGGTGCCGGATCGCTTTGGCCGGCGCTTCGCCATGACGGCCGGCCTGCTGCTCTTCACCCTCAGCCTGGCGCTGGCCGCGGCCTTCCCGTCTCTAATCACGTTTGTGGCCGCCCTGTTCGGCGTCTCGCTGGCCAAGCTGTTGTTTGACCCGGCCCTGCTGGCCTACCTGGGCGACAGCACGCCCTATGCGCGGCGCGGGCTGGTGATGGCGCTGAGCGAGCTGGGCTGGTCCGGCGCCACGCTGGTGGGCATCCCGCTGCTGGGCCTGCTGCTGGCCGGCGGCAACTGGCGCGCGCCCTTCCTGCCGCTGGCGCTCCTGGGCGGGCTGGCCGCTTTCGGGCTGTGGCGCGTGATCCCGGCCGGGAGCGCGCCGGCTCCGGGCCGGACGCGCGCGCTGTTCGCGGGCGTGGCCGGCCTGTTCCGCCACCCGGTGCTGCTGGGGGCCATGGGCATGGGCCTGCTGATCTCGCTGGCCAACGAGATGTTGAACGTGGCCTACGGCCTGTGGATGGAGGGGACCTTCCAGCTGCGGATCGAGGCGCTGGGCGCGTCCGTGATCGTGATCGGCCTGGCGGAGCTGGCCGGCGAGGGCGCGGTGGCCCTGCTCTCCGACCGGCTGGGCAAACGCCGGCTGGTGCTGCTGGCCGGCGGCCTCAGCGCGCTGGCCTATCTGCTCCTGCCGTTCATCCCCGGCCGGCTGGACCTGGCGCTGGCCGGCGTGTTCCTGGCCTACTTCTCCTTTGAGACCACGATTGTGGGGACGCTGCCGCTGGTGAGCGAGCTGCACCCGGAGGCGCGCGGCACCCTGCTCAGCACCAATTTCCTGTTCATGGCGCTGGGGCGCATGGCCGGCGCTACGCTGGGCGGGGCGCTGTTCAGCCTGGGCTTCGCCTGGGTGGGCGGGCTGGCCGCGCTCCTGAACGGGCTGATGCTGGTGCTGCTGTGGCGGGTGGTGCGCGAGCGCGCTGAGCCGGCGCCCGGCTGATGGCCTCCGGCCGGGCCGTGGCCTCAGGCGCGGCCGGCCGCGCTCTCCAACGCGTACACGGCAAAGGTGGCCAGCCAGTGCTCGCCGGCGTAGTGGCCGCTGGCCACGTGCGGCAGGCCGGCGGCGGCGTGGCGTTCGGCGGCTGTGCGCAGCGCCGGCTGGCGGGGGTCCTCCGGGTCGAGCGCGCGGGCGAGGCCCCAGAAGCACCAAGCCCGGCTCAGGTTCAGGCCGTCCAGGTGGGTGAGCTGGCCGTCGGCGCGGTCGGTGACGCGGGCGGGCGTGAACAGGCTGGCCGGCTGGCCGGCCGCCAGCCCGGGCAGAAATCCCGTCAGCCAGGCCGCGAACTCCGCGGCCGGCAATAGCCGGCGCATCAGATCCGCCTCCAGCAAACACGCCGAGAAGAAATCATTGCCGCCCGGCTCCCAGCCGGCCGGCCCGTCGCGGTCATTGGCGAAGTAGGCCAGGCCGCGCTCGCGCACCAGGTCGCGCAATTCGACCTGTCCGGCGGCGGCCGCGTAATCCCAGGCGAAGGCCAATCCAAAGGCCGTGTTGGCGTGCGTGCCGGCGCGGATCGGATAAACCTGTTTGGGGAAGAACGCCTGGTAATGGGCGCTGATCGTGTCGGTCAGCGGCCGCAGGTTATCGCGCCAGCGCCGGCCGGCGGCGGTCCCCCATTCGTCCACCTCCTGCGCCAGCTTGAGCAGCCAGGCCCAGCCATACGGCCGTTCGAAGCCCGGCCGCGCGCGCAGGTAACGGGCCTCCTCGGCCAGGTTCGCGGCGGTCAGGCGCTCGTCCAGCGCGGCGTGGATCGCGCCGGCCGCCGGCAGATCCGGAAAGCCGCGCAGCAGCCGGACCAGCAGCCAGTGGCCGTGGACGGCCGAGTGCCAATCAAAGCAGCCGTAGAAGGCGGGATGCAGCTCCCGCGGCCGGCGCGCGTCGGCGGGGCCGGTGAGGACGTGCTGCGGGTGATAGGGGAATTCGCGCTGCAGGCCGGCCAGGGCCAGCGCCGCGTAGCCGGCGGCGGCCGCCTGGTCGAGCGCGGGGCCGGTGGTGGACATTCAGGCCGCGTCCAGATCCACCCACACCGCGCCGGCCTCCCGCTTGGCGGGGAAGACGCGCAACGCCCGGCGGCGCGTCAGGCTGCCGAGCAGGGTGCCCAGGCCGGGCGGCCAGGGGCTCCAGGCTTTCACGTCGCCGGTGCGCAGGTCGAAGGCGCTGTGGTGCCAGGGACAGATCAGGCCGCAGTCGTCGGTGAGCTCGCCCCAGCGCAGGGGCAGGCCCATGTGCGGGCAGTTGCCCTCCACGGCGAAAATCTGCTCGAGGTGGTGCAGCAAGAGCACGGACCGGCCGCCGACGGTCACCAGGCGCCGTTCGCCGGGCTTGAGATCGTCCGCGTTGAGGGCCTTGACCCAGCTCATCGCCGGCCCTCAGCGCACCAGGTCGCGCAGGGCCGTCTCCGCCTCGGAGAAGCGGAAGCGGAAGCCGGATTGCTGCAGGCGCCGGGGCACCTGGCGATGGCTGGTGAGCACCAGCCGATCCGCGATCTCGCCCAGGGCGATCCGCAGAGCGAAGGCCGGCGCGGGGAGGAAGTGCGGCCGGCGCATGACCCGGCCCAGCAGCCGGCCGAACTGGTCATTGGTCAGCGCCTGCGGGGCGGCCAGGTTGTAGGCGCCCTGGGCCGTGCCGTTCTCCAGCAGGAAGCGGAGGGCGGCCACCTCGTCCTCGATGTGGATCCAGGGGAACCATTGCCGGCCGCTTCCCAGCGGCCCGCCCGCGAATAAGCTGTAGGGGAAACGGATGACGGGCAGCAGCCCGCCCTGGGCGCTGAGCACCACCGCGGAGCGGAAGACCACGCGCCGGACCCCCAGCGCCTCCACCGCGGCGGTGGAATTCTCCCATTCCAGACAGACCTGCGAGAAGAAATCGGAGCCGGGCGAGGCGGTCTCGGTCAGCTCGGTGTCGCCGCGGTTGCCGTAGTAGCCGACGGCCGAGGCCTGCAGGACGACGCTGGGTTTCTGGGCCGCCGCGCGCACAGCCTCGACCACGGCCTGGCCGGCGGCCACGCGGCTCTGCTGGATGGCGCGCTTGCGGGCCGGCGTCCAGCGTCCGCGCAGCACGATCCCGAACACGTCGTCCGCGCCGGCGATGTTCTCGCCGGCCAGGTTGACGATGGCATCGGCGCCGTCGGCCAGGTGCCCCCAGCCCTGGGCCGTGCGGCCGTCCCACTGCTCGGCGCGGGCGCGCGAGGGCAGGTTGATCACCCGGGCCGGGTTGCGGCTCAGGACGATGATCTCGTGGCCGTCGGCGGCCAGGCCCGCGATCAGCTCCCGGCCGATCAGGCCGCTGCCGCCGGTGATGATGATCTTCATGCGCGTCTCCTGTGGTTGGCCGGCCCGGCCACCCGGTGAGGATCGGCCAAACCGCCGTATATTGTATCGCCAACTGCCGGGCGGGGCGCGGAAAACAAAAACGCCCGGCCAACCGGGCCGGGCGTCCACGGGCGGGGCGCTAACTTTTGGCCGGGGCTGGAGCGGCCGCCGCCTGAGCCTCGCCGGGCTGCGGCCGGGCGGCCAGCAGAAAGCCCGCGAACATCAACATGGCCGCGACGAGCTCGCCCAGGTACAGGTAGTTGCCGTTGCCCAGCCGGGTGAGCGTGCTGGCGAAGCCGATGGACAGCGCGCCGGCCGCGATCAGCACGTTGGCGATGACGCGGTTGGGCAGCACGCGCTTGCGCCAGAACAGGTAGGCGGACCAGAGCGCCCCGCCCACCAGGGTCACCAGGCCGTAGATATTGAAGAAGGGCGTGGTCAGGCGGACCGTTCCGCCGGCGCTGACGGCCGGCATGATCGCCCGGTACTGCTCGCTGATCGGCTGACCGAGGACGAACTTGGAGTCATCCAGCCGGCCCATGGCCTGGAACATCAGGCCGGCCGCGACCAGGCTGCCGATGATCAGCACGACCGTCAGCCCATGCACCCAGCGCCGGCGCGAGAGCAGGTAAACCGTGCCGTGGCCGATCCAGCCGGCGTTGAGGGCCGCGCCAAACAGATACCAGACGAAGAACACCCAGCGGTTCCAGGCCAGCGCCAGGTAGGCCTCGGCGAAACTGCCGGCGCCGAACATCGCCAGGCCCAGCCCCCAGAACAGGAAGTGCGGCGCCCGGCGGACGGCGAAGCGTTGCAGCACAAAGACAGTGAAGGCGGCCATGACGGCGGTCGAGACGAAGGGCAGGATTTCGTTGAGGGTCATCGCTTGGCTCGCGGAGGCGGATTATCGGAACGGCACAAAACCCAGCAGGACGCCGGCCGCGATCACGATGAAGACCACGGTCAGGATCGCCATGCCGATCAACAGGAGCGGGATCACGCGCTCGAAGAGGACGGAGCCCGCGGGAATACGCGTTTTATCCGGAGGCAGTTTGCGCGCCATCTGGCCGCCAGCCTGGGTCAAGCCAAGGCCCGCCGGGGCGGGCCGGTGAATGTTCCCAAGTTACGCCGATTGGCGGCCGGTGTCGATCGAGTTTTAAGTAGATTTGGGATGCGAATTGTGCGAATACGGCGGCTGGGCGCTGGTCAGGGCGGGCCGACGACGATTGGCCCCAGGTCGAGCCGATCGCCGGCCGCGCCGGGGCCGGCCGCCGGCAGGCGCTCGCCGGTGACCAGATCGTACAAGCCGGCCATCAGCCGGTACTCGCCGGGCGGGAGCTCGGCCGGGAGGAGGAGCCCGTGGTTATCGGCGTAGCGCTGGCCGGGCGCCCAGGTGGTGGTGAGCGTCAGGCCGCCGCCCGGCTCGCCATCCTGCTGGGCGAGGGGCGGGGCGTTCACGTCCCCGTACAGGTGCACAAAGACCTTGTAGCGGGCGGCCAGCGCGGCTTCGGTGCGCCAGAAAAACGTGATCTGCACGATATCGCCCGGCCGCCGGCCGGCGGCGCGCAGGGTGTAGCCGTCCAGCCGGATGGCCGGGCCGAAGCGCGCGCCGGAGAGGGCGGCCGGCTCAGCGGCCGGCCGGGCGGCCGCGTAGGTGGCCAGCCGCACCTGCCCGAACCACTGGTCGCCGGCCGTGAAGGTGTTGGCGTTCAGCCAGCTTTCGATGAAGCGCTCGGGATCGGCCTGAGCGTCGCCCCAGTAGAGCACGAAGATCCGTTCGTAATGCCCGGTGATGTCGGCCAATTGCGCGGCGGTGCGGGCCGGATCGAGCGGCCGGCTGTCCGGCAGGGGGAAGAGCGGCGGCCGGCCGGGCTGGCCTGCGCGCAGGTAGTAATCGAAGGCCTCGGCCTGGTTGGGCGCGTTGGTGATGACGGCGTCGCCGGGCCGGCCCAGGGCTTCAAGGTACCGGGCGATGCCGCGGTAATCGTCGCGGAAGTAAGCGGGGTTGAAGTAGAGATTGTAGAGCGAGAGCCCGGTGACCCACAGCAGCCCCAGCCCCAGGCCGCCGGCCGCCAGGGCGACGGGCCACCGGCCAATGGGCGAACGCTGGAGGGCCGGTTGGCCGGCCAGCGCGGCGCCGAGCAGCAAGGCCAGCGCGGGGACGGCGACGAGCAGGAATTTGGAGAAGGCCTCCGTCAGCAGGCCAAAGGCCAGAGTCAGGCCGGCGGGGACCAGGAGCCACAGGCTGAGGGACCAGACGGCGAAGAGCCGGGCGGGCCGGCGAGAAGATCCCGGCTCCATTCTGGCCTCGGCCGCCAATCTCCACGCGCCGACGGCGGCCAGGCCTCCCACCGCCGCCAGGCCCCAGAGCGCTTCACTGGTCGGCAGCGTCCGGCCGAAAGCCAGGTAACGCGCCAGGTCGAGGAAGGCCTCCCCGAAGGGATGAAACTCGCGCGCGGCCGGCCAGCCGGTGAGCTGACGGTAGGCCGTCGGCAGCCATGGGGCGAAGAGGATGAGGAGCAGCAGCTGCCCGGCGAGCCACGGCAGCGGCCACAGGTCATTGGGTTGGCGGGCGGCCAGACGCCCCTTGGCGCCGCGTTGGCCGAGCCAGTGGCCCAGCACGGCGAGGTTCTGGGCGACGACGACGAAGCCAAACGCGTAATGCACATAGAGGCCCAGGGCCGTCACGGACACGTAGCCCAGGGCCCACTTCCAGCTGCCTCGGCTCAATCTGCCCGCCAGCCAGAACGAGGCCGCGCCCACCGTGGCCAGCAGCGCGTACATGCGCGCTTCCTGCGCATAGTAGATCAGGAAAGGGTTGACGGCCCCGAACGCGGCCGCCGCCAGGCCGGCCCCCGGCCCAAACCACTCCCGCCCCAGCCGGAACAGCAGCGCCACCAGCACCACGCCGGCCAGCGCCGAGAGCCCGCGCAGCGCGAACTCGCTCTCGCCGGCCAAGGCGCGCCAGGCTTTCAAGAGCAGATAGTAGCCGGGCGGGTGGATGTCGGCGGCGGCGTTGCGCAGAATAGCCGGCACGTCCTGCGCCGCCAGCACCCGTGAATTGCCCTCGTCGTTCCAGTAGCTTTGATAGTCCAGGCGGTAGAAGCGCAGGCCGGCGGCCAGAAGCAGAATGACCAGGCCCAGGAGACGAGGGAGGACGGACGCAGGCCGACGGGCGTCCGGCATGGCGGCCTACTGTTGCTCTGCGGCGCCGGTCTGGCGGCGCGCGCGCAGCCACACGAGGGCCAGCGCGCCCAGCATCCCGGCCGCCAGCCAGCCGGCCCGGTTTGGCGTGTCGCGGACGATGAAGCCATCCACGCTCACGTCCGCCTCGGGGCCGCTGAGGGCCGTGATCAGCACGGTGTGCCGGCCGGCCGCCAAGCCCTGGGCCAGGGGCAGGCGCGCCCCCGGCTCCGCCTGCGCGGCGCGCAGGTCCAAGGTCCGCACCGGCCCGTCATCCACGCGCACGCT
>JAEURL010000085.1 GCA_016789165.1 Anaerolineales bacterium
GCCCAGCCGGCGCCAGCCGGGCAGGGACCAGGCCATCAACATGCCGGCGGCCACCGCGGCCGGCAGCACGGCCATGCTGATCAGGCCCAGCGCGCTCAGGCCGTCGGTCGCCAGGTCCCAGGTCGTCTGGTAGCTGACCAAGCCCCCGATCGCGGTGATCAATCCGGCGGCCAGCGTCACGGCCACCAGCCGGCGCCCCCAGCCGGCGCTGCTGGCCTCGGCCAGCGCCGCGAAGACCAGGCGGCCGGCCAGCACCGTCGTCAGGCCGGGCCAGGCGAGATAGATGGTTAGGTAATAGATCACCGTGGGAATGTCCGGCTCGCGCCCCAGGCTGGCTTCGGGGATCAGCAGCCAGAGCAGCGGGCCGGCCAGCCAGACGACGCCGAGCGCCAGCCAGGCGCGGGCGCGGCGGGGTCCGTGGGCTGACGCCTGCCAGGCCAGGCCGGCCACCAGGCCCAGGGCCAGCATCAGGAGGGCCAACGGCCCTTGCGAGATGCGCCAGAGGGCGGCGCCCACCACCCCTAGGCCGAGCAGGCCGGCCAGGCCCCAGGTCGGGCGCAGCCGCCAGGGGCGGCCGGCTTCATCCCAATAGACCATCAGCGCCGCCAGCAGGCCGGCCGCGGCCGGCACAATGCCCATCGCCAGGCTGGCCGTTGGCTCAAAGACCAGGCTCAGCAGCGTCAGTCCCAGCAGCCCGGCCAGGCTGAAGGTCAGGAAGCGCGGCCAGGCCGGAGTGGTGCGATACCGCGCGCCCAGCCAGACCAGCAGGGCGGCGGCCCCCACAACGCCAAATGTGATCGCGATCATCATGGCTCTCCTCGAGCGGCGGGGAGGCTGCGCTCACGCGCCGGCGGCCGGCCATACGCCCAGCCCGATATGTCGCTAGACGACATATTAACATCACGCTGCCGGCCGAGTCAAAGTGACCCGGGTACTGGGCCGCACGATCTGCACAAGCCGGGCGGGGGGTTTTTTGGAGCGCGGCCGGCCGGCCCGGCTGGTTATAATCGCTCAATTTGATCGTTCCCGGCAGGTGAAAGGCATGTCCATGACCGACTTCCCTTCTGGCCGGCCGGCCCTGCTGGCCCTGGCCGACGGCAGCCTGTGGCCGGGCCGCGCCTTTGGCGCCCAGGGCGAGCGGGCGGGCGAGGTGGTCTTCAACACCAGCCTGACCGGCTACCAGGAGATCCTCACCGACCCCTCCTATCACGGCCAGATCGTGGTGATGACCGCGCCGCACATCGGCAACACCGGCGTCAACACTGAGGATGATGAATCGGAGCGGCCGTGGGTGGCCGGCTTCGTGGTCCGCGCCCTCAGCCCGCGGGTGAGCAATTGGCGCGCCAGCGGCGGGCTGGATGAGTATCTGGCCGGGCGCGGCGTGGCCGGCCTGACGGACGTGGACACGCGCGCCCTGGTGCGCCACATCCGCACGCACGGCGCCCAGAATGCGGCCTTCTCCAGCGTCAACGTCGACCCCGCGCACGTCGTGGCCCTGGCCCGCGCCGCCCCGGACATGAACGGCCTGGACCTGGCCCGCGCCGTGACCTGCGCCGCGCCGTATGCCGTGGCCGGCGACGAGTGGCCGGGGCTGGGGGAGGCGCGCCTCGGCGCCTCCGGGTCCGCCGCGCGCCATGTGGTGGCCTACGACTTCGGATTGAAGCGCAACATCCTGCGCTTGTTGGCCGCGCAGGGCTGCCGGGTGACGGTGGTGCCGGCCAGCACCACGGCGGCCGAGGTCCTGGCGCTCCGGCCGGACGGGGTTGTCCTCTCCAACGGCCCCGGTGATCCGGCGGCCGTGACCTACGCCATCGCCGCCGTGCGGGAGCTGCTGGGGCGCGTGCCCGTCTTCGGCATCTGCCTGGGGCATCAGATCCTGGGGCTGGCCCTGGGCGGCGCCACCTACAAGCTGAAGTTCGGGCACCGCGGCGGCAATCAGCCCGTGCAGCGGCGCGCCAGCGGGCGCGTGGAGATCTCCAGCCACAATCACGGCTTTGCGGTGCGGGCCGAGAGCCTGCCGGCCGGCGTGGAGGTGACCCACGTCAACCTGAACGACGGCTGTGTGGAGGGCCTGGCCGCGCCGGCGCTGCGGGCCTTCAGCGTGCAGTACCACCCGGAGGCCGCGCCCGGCCCGCACGACGCGCGCTACCTGTTCGCCGAGTTCGGGCGGTTGATGGAGGCCGGGGCATGAACGCGCGTCTGGCCCGGCCGGAGGACGCGGCCGCCATCGCCGCCATCTACAGCGCCGGCATCGCCGACCGGGTGGCTACGTTCGAGACGCGCCCGCGCTCGGCCGCCGACATTCAGGCCTGGTTTGACGGCCGGCACCCGCTGGTGGTGGTGGAAGAGGCCGGCGGCGTGATCGCCTTCGCCTCCACCTCCACCTACCGCCCGCGCGAGTGTTACGCCGGCATCGCCGAGTTCTCGGTTTACGTGGCCCGGACGGCGCGCGGGCAGGGGGCCGGCCGGCTGGCCATGCAGGCGCTCCTGCGGGAGGCGGAGCGGGCCGGCTTCTGGAAGCTGGTCTCGCGCGTCTTTGTGGAGAATACGGCCAGCCGGGCGCTGCTGCGCGGCTTGGGCTTCCGCGAGGTCGGCGTCTACGAGAAGCACGGCCGGCTGGACGGCGTCTGGCGCGACGTGGTTATCGTGGAATATCTGCTGGCCGCCAACCTTTAATCACCCAAGCGCCAAGCGCCATCCCCCAAGCCCTCATTTACCACCTCCATGCCCAAACGCCCCGATCTCCGCTCGATCCTCATCCTCGGCTCCGGCCCGATCGTCATCGGCCAGGCCTGCGAGTTCGATTACTCCGGCGTCCAGGCCTGCAAGGTGCTGCGCCGCGAAGGCTGCCGCGTGGTGCTGGTCAACTCCAACCCGGCCACCATCATGACCGACCCGGACCTGGCCGACGCCACCTACGTCGAGCCGCTGACGGTGGAGCTGGTGGAACAGATCATCGCGCGGGAGCGGCCGGACGCGGTGCTGCCGACAGTGGGCGGGCAGACCGGCCTGAACCTGGCCATGGACCTGTGGCGGGCCGGCGTGCTGGAGCGCCACGGCGTGCAGCTGATCGGCGCGCAGCCGGCCGCCATTGACCTGGCCGAGGACCGGCTGAAGTTCCGCGACGCCATGCTGGGGGCCGGCCTGCCGGTCCCGCGCTCGGGCGTGGCGCGCAGCCTGGCCGAGGCGGAAGCCCTGGTGGCCGAGGTCGGTTACCCGGCCCTGATCCGGCCGTCCTTTACCCTGGGCGGCTCGGGCGCCGGCATCGTCTTCACCGCGGCGGAGTTCCAGGCCAAGGTCGCCCACGGCCTGCGCGAGAGCCCGGTGCACGAAGTGCTGATCGAACAATCGGTGCTGGGCTGGAAGGAGTACGAGCTGGAGGTCATGCGCGACCGGGCCGACAACTTCGTCGTGGTCTGCTCGATCGAGAACCTGGACCCGATGGGCGTGCACACCGGCGACAGTATCACCGTGGCGCCGGCCCAGACCCTGACCGACCGCGAGTACCAGCGCCTGCGCGAGATGGCGCGGGCCGTGATGGCCACCGTGGGCGTGGAGACGGGCGGCGCCAACGTCCAATTTGCCGTGGACCCGCGCAGCGGCCAGCCGCTGGTGATCGAGATGAACCCGCGCGTCAGCCGCAGCTCGGCGCTGGCCTCCAAGGCCACGGGCTTCCCCATCGCCAAGATCGCGGCCCTGCTGGCGGTGGGCTACACCCTGGCCGAGATCCCCAACGACATCACGAGTAGCGCAGCGGCTGTGACGCCGGCCGCCTTCGAGCCCAGCCTGGATTACTGCGTGGTCAAGGTGCCGCGCTTCGCGTTTGAGAAGTTCCCGGGCGCGGACACGGAGCTGGGCCCGCAGATGAAGAGCGTGGGCGAAGTCATGGCCATCGGCCGGACCTTCCCGGAGGCGTTGAACAAGGCGCTGCGCGGGTTGGAATTGGGCCACGGCACCGGGGGGGCCGGGCGCCCGCGGGAGTTGAAGACGCCGACGGCGCGGCGGATTTTTGACGTGCTGGAGGCGCTGCGGGCCGGGGCGGCGGAGACCGAGATTGTGGCGCAGACCCGCTACGACCCCTGGTTCGTGGCCCAGCTGGCCGAGATGACCGCCCTCGAGCGGGCGCTGGGCGCGTATGCTCTGGAAACCGTGCCGCTCGATCTTTTGCGGCAGGCCAAGCGGATGGGTTTCTCGGACGCGCAAATCGCGGCGCTCCTCACCCACCTCCCCAATCCCCACTCCCAGATCACCCAGCCCGCCACCGCTCAACCTCCACCGACCGCGGCCCAGGTCCGCCGCCTCCGCCTTCACCATCGCCTCGCCCCCAGCTACTACCGCGTGGACACCTGTGCGGCGGAGTTCGAGGCCTTCACGCCCTACCTGTACTCCACCTACGAGGCCGGCGACGAGGCCGCGCCCACCCGCCGGCGCAAGGTGGTCATCCTGGGCGGCGGGCCCAACCGCATCGGCCAGGGCATCGAGTTTGATTACTGCTGCGTCCACGCCTGCTTCGCGCTCAGGGACCTGGGCTTTGAGACCATCATGGTCAATTGCAACCCGGAGACGGTCAGCACCGATTACGACACGGCCGACCGCCTGTACTTCGAGCCGCTCACGCTGGAGGACGTGCTGAACGTGGCCGACGAAGAGCGGCCGGAGGGCGTGGTGGTGCAGTTCGGGGGGCAGACCGCCATCAACCTGACGCGCGGCCTGGCGGCGGCCGGCGTCCCGATCTGGGGCACCGCCCCGGACGACATCGACCTGGCGGAGGACCGGGTGCGCTTCGGCCAGCTGCTGCGCGACCTGGAGATCGAGCACCCGGCCTGGGGCACGGCCCAGACCCTGGCCGAGGCCCGCCAGGCGGCGGCCCGCATCGGCTTCCCGGTGCTGGTGCGGCCCTCCTACGTGCTGGGCGGGCGCGCCATGGAGATCGCCTACGACGACGCCCAGCTGGCCGAGTACCTGGCGGCGGCCGTGGCGGCCGCGCCGCAGGGCCCGGTGCTGATCGACCGCTACCTGGAGGACGCCTACGAGGTGGACGTGGACGCCCTGGCCGACGGCGAGCGCGTGGTCATCGCCGGCGTCTTGCAGCACATCGAGGAGGCCGGCGTCCACTCCGGCGACAGCGCCTGCGTCTTGCCGCCTTACAAGATCTCCAATTATCATCTGCACATCATCGAGGACTACACCCGCAAGCTGGGCCTGGCCCTGCACGTCCGCGGCCTGATGAACGTCCAGTACGCCATCAAGGACGACGTCGTCTACGTTCTGGAGGTCAACCCGCGCGCCTCGCGCACCGTGCCCTTTGTCAGCAAGGCCACGGGCGTGCCGCTGGCCAAGCTGGCCGCCCAGGTGATGGCCGGCCGCACGCTGGCCGAACTGGGCTTCACGGCCACGCCGCCGGTCGACGGCTTCTTTGTGAAGGAAGTGGTGCTGCCCTTCAAAAAATTCCCGGGCGCCGATTACCGCCTGGGGCCCGAGATGCGCTCGACCGGGGAGGTGATGGGCCACGCCGCGCGCTTCGGCCACGCCTTTGCCAAAGCCTACCTGGCGGCCGGCACGCCGCTGCCCACCGCCGGGGCGGCCATGCTGACCGTCAACGATTTCGACAAGGGCGCGGTGCTCAAGATCGGGCGCGACCTGCACCGGCTGGGCTTCACGCTGTACGCCACACCCGGCACCGCCGCGGCCCTGGCGCGGGCCGGCCTGCCGGTGGCCACGCTCCAGCGCTACAGCGAGGGCCGGCCCAACGTGATCGAATTGATCGAGGCCGGGGCCCTCCAGCTCATCGTCAATACCCCGCTGGGCGCCGGCTCGGTGGCCGATATGCAGCGCATGCGCGCCGCGGCGGTCCTGCACGGCGTGACCCTGCTGACCACCATGAGCGCGGCGGCGGCGGCCGTGACCGGCATCCAGGCCCTGCGGGCCAAGGCCCTGGCTGTCCGCAGCTTGCAGGCCCATTACGCGGCCCAACGGCCGGCGGGAGGACCCTGATGCGCAGAGCAATTGTCTGGCTGGGCGCGGGCCTGATCTGGCTGGCGCTGGCGGCGTGCCTGCCGGCCGCCACCCCGCCGCCGGTCTTCACTTCGGCGCCCACGCTGACGCCGGCCCCCACTGTCACCCCGCCGCCGACCGCCACCCCGCGGCCGTGTGAGCGTCCCCCGGCGCCGGACGCCGGCCCGGCCTATTGCCAGACCTGCCAGCCGCCGGGCGGCTGGGCCTTGCCGGCGGGGCCGGCCCCGCTCTGCACCTACCGCGTGGTGCAGGCCTTTCCGCATGACCCGGAGGCCTTCACTCAAGGCCTGGTCTACCTGGCCGGCGAGCTCTACGAGGGCACCGGCCTGAACGGCCGCTCCTCGCTGCGGCGTGTGGCGCTGGAGAGCGGGGCCGTGCAGCAGCGGCTGGACCTGCCGGGCGACTACTTCGGCGAAGGCGTGGCCGTGCTGGGCGACCGCATCTTCCAGTTGACCTGGCAGAACCGCGTGGGCTTCGTGTATGACCGGCGCAGCTTCACTCAACTGCAGACCTTCGCGTACAGCACGGAGGGCTGGGGCCTGACCCACGACGGCCAGCGCCTGATCCTGAGCGACGGCACCGCCACCCTGTACTTCCTCGATCCCGCGACCCTGGCCGTGACCGGCCAGGTGGCCGTGGCCGACGCCGGCACGCCGGTGGTGCGCCTGAACGAACTGGAGTACATCAACGGCCTGGTCTACGCCAACCTCTGGCAGACCGACCGCATCGCGCGCATCGACCCGGCCACCGGGCAAGTGGTGAGCTGGATCGACCTGACCGGCCTGCTGCCGCCGGAGGACCGCCAGCAGCCTGTAGACGTGCTCAACGGCATCGCCTATGATGAGGCCGCCGACCGGCTCTTCCTCACCGGCAAGCTGTGGCCCAAGCTGTTCGAGGTCAAGCTGCGGGCCGGCGGACCGTAAAGCCGGCGTCAGGCCTCGCCGTCTATTTGTTGCTTAACGAGATCGCCACGATGCGCGCCAATCTGCTTGACCCTTCCGGCTCACGAACCACCCTGCAGGCCGCCGCCTTCGCCGCCGGCCTGGCCACCGTCTGCGCGCTGTTCATGGGCTTCGGGGTCCGGACGCCGGAGACGGTCCTGACCTTCCAGCCGAGCATGGCCACCGTCGCGCCGGCCGACTTCCTGCGCTTCATCAGCGCGGCCCCGGCCCTGACCTTGCGCTTCTTCGCCGCCGATTCGCTCTTCGTCTTGAGCTATGCCGTCGTCTTCCTGGGCTGGTACACGCTGACCGGGCCGCGCGCGCCGGCCCTGGCCGGCCTTGGGCTGGCGGCCGGCCTGGCGGCCGCGGCCTGCGACGCCCTGGAGAACGCGCACTTCATCGTCTACGCCAGCCTGGCCCTGCACGGCGCGCCGGTCCCGGAGCCGGCCCTGCCCCTGATCTACCTGATCGCCAACCTCAAGTGGGAGGCCGCCTTCGCGGCGCTGCTGGTCTTTGGCCTGATCTGGCCGCGCACGACCAAGGCCGATTGGGCCATCGCCGGCCTGATGCTGGCCTTTCCGCTGGTGGGCGTGCTGGGCGTGGCCGCGCCGGCGCTGGTGCCGGTTCGCAGCCTGTTCTTCCTGATCGCCATGCCGCTCTTCGCCTGGTATTTCTGGCGCGCGGCTCGGTCCAGCCCCTGAACCCCGCCGGCGATACAATCCTTCAATCACCACTCGTCAATCACCATCCCCATGCCCAATCGCCTCGCCGCCGCCACGTCCCCCTACCTCCTCCAGCATCAAGACAATCCCGTGGACTGGTACCCCTGGGGCGAAGAGGCCCTGGCCAAAGCCAAGGCCGAAGACAAGCCGATCTTCTTGAGCATCGGCTACAGCGCCTGCCACTGGTGCCACGTTATGGCCCACCAATCCTTTGAGGACCCGGCCACGGCCCAGGTTATGAACGACCTGTTTGTCAACATCAAGGTGGACCGCGAGGAGCGCCCGGACCTGGACTCGATCTATATGAACGCCGTGGTCGCCCTGACCGGCAACGGCGGCTGGCCGATGAGCGTCTTCCTGACCCCGGAGGGCGTGCCCTTCTTCGGCGGCACGTACTTCCCGCCTCAGCCGCAGGGCGGGATGCCGGCCTTCACCCAGGTGCTGCTGGGTGTGCACGACGCCTGGCAGAAACGGCGCGCCCAGGTGGTGGAGGGTGGCCGTGAGCTCCTGGCCCATTTGCACCAGCAGGGGCCGGCCGACGGGGAACTGCCCGGCCGGGCGGACCTGGCCGACGTGATCAAGGGCCTGTGGCGCGTCTTCGATTGGCGCCATCACGGCTGGGGCGGCGCGCCCAAATTCCCCCAGCCCATGACCATAGAATTTTGTCTGCGCTACCATCTCCTGACGGGCGAAGCCACGCCGCTGGAGATGGCGGTCAAGACCCTGCGGGCTATGGCGCGCGGCGGCATGTGCGACCAGATCGGCGGCGGCTTCCACCGCTATGCCGTGGACGCGCAGTGGCTGGTGCCCCACTTTGAGAAGATGCTCTATGACAACGCCCAGCTGGCGCGAGTCTACCTGCACGCCTGGCAGGTGACGCACGACCCGGAGTTCCGGCGCGTGGCCGAGGCGGTCTTGGACTACGTCCAGCGCGAGATGACGGCCGTCAGCACCGCTGACGGCGAGCCGGCCGGCGGTTTCTACTCCGCCACCGACGCCGACTCGGAGGGCGAGGAAGGCAAGTTCTTCGTCTGGTCCGAGGCCGAGATCGACGCCGCCCTGGGCGCGGAGGCCGCCTTGTTCAAGGCCTACTACGGCGTCACGGCGCGGGGCAACTTCGAGGGCCACAACATCTTGTGGGCGCCCCAGGAGCTGGAGGCCGTGGCGGCCAAATTCGGCCTCGCGCCCGCGGCGGCCGCCGAACGCCTGGCCGCCGCCCGCCAGACGCTTTATCAGCGCCGCGCCGGCCGGGTGCCGCCGGGCCTGGACGACAAGGTATTGGCGGCCTGGAACGGGCTGATGCTGGCCGCCTTTGCCGAAGCGGCGCGGGCCTTCGAGCGGGAGGACTACCGGCGCACGGCCCTCGCCAACGCCGAATTCCTGCTGACCACGCTGCGCGGGCCGGATGGCCGGCTGCGCCGCGCCTGGCGCCGGCTGAGCGGCGCCCCAACTGGCAATGCCTTTCTCGAAGACTACGCCAACGTGGCGGAGGGCCTGCTGGCTCTATACGAGACGACCTTCACGCCGCGCTATTTCACCGCCGCGCGCGAACTGCTGGACACGGCCCTGGCCCGCTTTGCGGACCCGGCCGGCGGCTTTTTCGACACCAGCGACGACCACGAGACGCTGGTGGTGCGCCCCAAGGACGTGCAGGACAATGCCACGCCCTCGGGCGGGGCCATGGCGGCCACGGTCCTGCTGAAGCTGGCGGCCTACACGGGCGAGCACGCCTACCGCGCGGCGGCCGAGCGCGCCCTGGCCGGCGTGAGCGCGATGCTGGCGCGTTACCCCACAGGCTTCGCCCAGTGGCTGAATGCCCTGACCTTCGCCCTGGGCCAGCCGCGCGAGATCGCCCTGCTGGGTGAGCTGGACGATCCCGAGATGCAGGCCATGCTGGCCGAGGTCTTTGGCCCCTATCGCCCCTTTCAGGTGGTCGCCCTCCAACGGCCGGGCGAGGCCTCGCCCATCCCGCTGCTGGCTGGCCGGGCCGCTGTCGCCGGCCGGCCCACCGCCGCTGTCTGCTTCAATTTCGCCTGCCGCCTGCCGGTCACCACGGCCGCAGCGTTGCGGGCGCAGTTGGCGGAGCAAAGTGGTCCAGACA
>JAEURL010000086.1 GCA_016789165.1 Anaerolineales bacterium
GCAGGTCGCCGGCGGCGCGCGGGGCGGCCGCCTCCCAAGTGTGGCTGCTGAGGAAGCGCGAGAAGCGGAACGCCTCGCGCGTCAGCAGCCAGCCGCCGCCCGGCCGCGCGTCGTGCAGGGTCTCCCAGCGCAGGTTGTGCAGGGCCTGGGCGTCCCGCTCAATGAACAGGCGCAGGCGCAGGGGCCGGCCGGCCTGCTCGGCGATGGCGCGCGTCTCGTCGAACAGCCGCCGCACGTTCTCGGCCTGAAAGAGGCCGGCGAAGAGCAGCTGGCCATACTCGGCCGGCCGGCGCAGCTTAGCGCGCAGCGCGTCCAAATCAAATGCGGCCAGCCCGCGCTCGGGCGCGCGCAGCGCGGCGGCCTGCGGATCACTGGCGCGGGCCTGGACTGAGTAGCGGCCCGGCTCCAGCTGGGAGAGGTCGAGCTCGACGTCGAGGGCTTCGGTCATGCCGGCTCCGCGGCCACGCGCACGGCCGGATCGCCCAGCAGGGCATAGCCGCGCGCGTCGCTGGTGGCCGTCCACAGGCCCTTCAGCTCTTGCGGGTCCGGCCGGATGCTCTCCCGATCCTGCAGGAGGTTGGTCAGCTGGGTGGTGAGCTGCGCGTAGCGGAGGTTGAACTGATCCAGCGCCGCGCCCACGCGCCGGCCGTCCATCAGCTGGTGCAGGGTGCTGCGGAAGGTGGTGGTCTGCTGGCCGGCGCGCTGCCAGCGGAACGAGTAGCTCACGGCGCGGTCCACGTGGCCGATGACGGCCAGCGCGCCGCCGCGCGGGTGGCTGAGCAGGCGGCGCGGCAGGGCGGAGATGAAGCTGCGCGGGGCCAGCTCGGCCGGGCCGGCCTGATCCGGGCGCGTGAAGCTGTCCAAACGCGGCGTGCCCAGCCCGAAGCAGGCGAAGTGGAAGGCCACCAGGCCATGCACGTCAAAGTCGTCGGCGATGTCTTCGGCGGCCAGGATCACGTCGCGCGTGGGCGGCGTGCCCCAGGGCAGGCCCTGGCACAGCAGCGCCCCCTGGAAGGCCGGCTGGAGCGCCAGCTCCGCCGGCACGGCCGGGTCATAGCCCAGGCCGTGGCTGGCCGTGAAGAGCAGGGCCGGCGCCTCTCCGTTGCCCAGCAGGGCCGCCAGGCGCGGCTTGGTGCAGTCGTCCGGTGCCGGCTGATCCACGGTCCAGCTCGGGACGCGCGCCTTGAGGTCCGCGGCCAGCGGCGCCACCAGCTGCTCGGCGCTGAGCGGCGTGGCCCGGTCTCCGGGATGGCGGGTGCCGAAGAAGACGGCCCGCCGCGCCCGCCGGCGCTGTTCCTTTTCAGCCGTGACCACGCTGTGGGCGTAGCGGCGGTAGTCGTCCAGGCTGGCGAAGGCCACGCGGCCTACCAAGTAGGTGGCGTCCAATTCGTATTGGAAGCGGAATGGGATTTCGTCCACGTCGCCCACCAGCAGCAGATAGTACGGCAGGCGGGTGGGGTCCACGGTGCCCGGCGAAGCGTGGTAGCGGACCATGAACTGGTTGGCGGTTTCATCGGGGCGCACACCGCGCGGGCCCAGGAATTCCTGGTAGCGGTCGCCGGCCTCGGCCCGGCGCCAATCCAGCAGTTCGCTCAGCGCGTCACGCCAGGCCTGAACGGAGGCCTGAACGGAGGCCTGATCGGGGCGGTAGGGGAAGATCACCCCCCAGCCGGCCTCGGCCAGCTTGTCCGGGTCCAGGCCGTATTCCAGCTCCAGGTGGTCCTGCTGCCGGCGCTGGTCGCGCTCGCGCAGCTCGTCCAGGTGGTCGGGGTCGTAATCCAGGCCGTTCTTCAGGATGAGGGCGTCCAGGTCGGCCGGGCGCAACGTGAGCAGATAACGGCCCGTGCAGCCATTGACGCCGTTGAAGACGAGGTCTTCCGCGCTGAGCACAGTGGTCATGCGGGGGCCCTCCCGGCCGGCCCGGAGGCGGGCTGAAGACTCATGTCTGGCAGTATCCAACGGCCATTATAGACGCGATTAATCGGATTAGGCCCGGCGAGGGGGGGCGCCGCGACAACGGCCGCTTAACATGGCAAGCCCCCGGGTGAGGGGGGCACCCAGGGACTCGCCGATTTCATTGTCGCGCTAAGGCGGCAATTGTCAAGGGCGGGCCGGCCGAATTTCACGATTTGGCAAGTCGGCGCCGGCGGCGGAGGGCCGGCCGCAGTTTGGCGAACTGTCCCCATATGTGTACACTTAAGCTTAATGCCCAGGCCCCGACCGGGCAGCTTGTCAGAAAGGTTCTTCCTGGTTATGGAGATCGGTCAAATTCAGCGGATCAGCATCGACGCGCAGATGCGCGGCGCCTACCTGGATTACGCCATGAGCGTGATCGTGGCGCGCGCCCTGCCGGACGCGCGCGACGGCCTCAAACCCGTCCAGCGCCGCATCCTGTACGCCATGCACGATATGGGCATCCGCTCAAACTCGGCCTACAAGAAGTCGGCGCGTATCGTCGGCGAGGTGCTGGGCAAGTATCACCCGCACGGCGACTCGGCCGTCTACGACGCGATGGCGCGCATGGCCCAGGACTTCTCCATGCGCTACCTGCTGGTGGACGGCCAGGGCAACTTCGGCTCGGTGGACGGCGACGCGCCGGCGGCCATGCGCTACACCGAGGCCCGCCTGAGCCGGATGGCGGAGGAGCTGCTGGCCGACATCGACAAGAACACAGTCAATTTCGGCGACAACTTCGACGGCTCGCTGCAGGAGCCGGCCGTGCTGCCGGCCCGCCTGCCCAACCTGCTGCTGAACGGCAGCACCGGCATCGCCGTGGGCATGGCCACCAACATCCCGCCCCACAACCTGCGCGAGGTGGCCGGCGCCATCAATTACCTGATCGACCACTACGACACCGTGGACGACGTGGGCGTGGGCGAGCTGCTGCGCTTCATCAAAGGCCCGGATTTCCCCACTGGCGGCCTCATCGTCGGCCGGGAGGGCATCCTGGCCGCCTACGGCGAGGGCAAGGGCCGCATCGTGGTGCGCGGCGTCGCGCACATCGAAGATGTGAGCAATGCCCGGCAGCGCATCGTCATCACCGAGCTGCCGTACATGGTCAACAAGGCGGCCCTGATCGAGCGCATCGCCGAGCTGGTGCGCGAGGAACGCATCGACGCCATCAGCGACCTGCGCGACGAGAGCGACCGGCGCGGCATCAGCGTGGTGATCGAGCTGAAGCGCGGCGCCCAGGCGCGCAAGGTGCTCAACCAGCTCTACAAGTACACGGCCCTGCAGAGCACCTTTGGCGTGCAGATGCTGGCCCTTATCGGCGGCGAACCCAAGCTGCTGCGGCTCAAGCCGGCCCTGCAGGCCTTCATCGAGCACCGGCGCGAGGTCATCACCCGCCGCACCCAGTTCGAGCTGGAGAGGGCCCGCCGGCGCGCCCACATCCTGGAGGGCCTGCTGATCGCTCTGGCCCACCTGGACGACGTGATCCAGACCATCCGCGAGAGCCCGGACGCCGAGGTGGCCAAGGAGCGGCTGATGACGCGCTTCGCGCTGAGCGAGGTGCAGGCCCAGGCCATCCTGGATATGCAGCTGCGCCGGCTGGCCGCCCTGGAACGCCAGAGGATCGAGGCCGAGCACCAGCAGGTCCTGGAGCACATCGCCCACCTGGAAGACCTGCTGGCCAACCCGAAGAAGATCCTGGCCCTGATCCAGGACGACCTCAACGAGCTGGCCGCGAAGTTCGGCGATGACCGGCGCACCCAGATCGCGGCCGAAGCCACGGACGAGATGACCGAGGAGGACCTGGTCGAAAACAAGCCGGTGCTGATCAGCGTCACCCAGCGCGGCTACATCAAGCGCACGCCCCAGGAGAAGTACCGGGCCCAGGGGCGCGGCGGGGCCGGCGCCAAGGGCCAGGAGCTGCGCGAGGAAGACGCCGTCCAGTACCTGTTCCTGGCGCGCACCCTGGACACGATCCTGTTCTTCTCGGACAAGGGCAAGGTCTACTCCGAAAAGGCCTATCAGATCCCGGAGGCCGACCGGGCCGACCGCGGCATCGCGCTGGTGAACGTGATCAACCTGCCGCCGGGCGAGGCCATCACGGCCGTGGTGGCCGTGCGCGACTTTGCCGAGGCCGATTTCTGCGTGATGGTCACGCGGCTGGGCCGCATCAAGCGCATCGCCCTGGCCGAATTCGCGGCCGTGCGGCCATCCGGCATCATCGCCACGAATCTAGACGACGGCGACGTGCTGGGCTGGGTGCGCCTGACGCGCGGCGACCAGGAGCTGATCCTCATCACCGAGCGCGGCCAGGCGCTGCGCTACAAGGAGAGCGAGGTGCGGCCGATGGGCCGCACGGCCGCCGGCGTGAACGCCATCCGCCTGGACGAGGGCGATTTCGTCACCAGCCTGGAGGTGGTGGAGCCGGAGGGTGAGCTGCTGGTGGTGACCGCCAACGGCTACGGCAAGCGCACGCCCTTCTCGGATTATCCGGCCAAGGGCCGCGCCACCGACGGCGTCCAGACCATCTCCCAGAGCAACCTGGAGACCACGGGCATCATCGTCTCGGCGCGCGCCGTGCGCACGGAAGACGACGTGACCCTGATCACGACCAACGGCCAGGCGCTGCGCCTGAAGGTGGCCGAGATCCGGCAATCCAGCCGGGCCACGATGGGCACGCGCCTGATCAACGTCAAGGAGGGCGACTCGGTGGCCTCGGTGGCGCGCCTGGCGGCCGCGG
>JAEURL010000087.1 GCA_016789165.1 Anaerolineales bacterium
AATACAAGACGGTCGGCGACGTCATGGAAATCCTGGCGCTCGACGAGAACCGCCTGCTCAAGATGGAGGGCTTCAACGCCCGCTATCTCGAGGAAGTGCGCGCGGCCGTCGGCCGGCTGACCTTCCCCGAGGTGGAGCCTGAGCCGGCCCCGGCTGAGCCCGAGGCGCCGGCGGAGGCGGCCGCGCCCGAAACTGCGGCGGCGCCGGCGGGCGAGGCGGCGGCGCCCGAGGCCGCGGCGGCGCCGGCCGGTGAGGCCGTTGCGCCGGCGGGCGAGGCGGCCGAAGAGTCCGAAGAACTGGAGGACCCGCAGTTCAAGGACGACGAAGAGGAAGAGGAAGACGACGCCACCGGCAAGAAGAAGGGCAAGAAGAAGGGCAAGAAGGCCCGCGCCACCGTCGAGATCGAGTACGACGAAGAGTTGGGCGTCTACATCACGCGCAAGAAGCGCAAGGCCAGCCGCGCCGGCGATATGTTGGGCGGCCTGGAAGAATAGCCGGGCATGGCCGGCTCGCCGCGTCCGCGCCGCGTGCCGCAGCGCACCTGCGTGGGGTGCCGGAGCGTGGCGGCCAAGCGCCAGTTGGTGCGCGTGGTGCGCGCCGCCGAGGGGCAGGTGCACGTGGACCTCACCGGCAAGGCGGCCGGCCGCGGCGCTTATGTGCATGACCAGCGTTCGTGCTGGGAGAAGGCGTTGACCAGCGGCGCGCTTGAACGCGCCCTCAAGGTGAATTTGAATGCTGCCGACCGGGCCGCACTGACGGCCCACGGCCAACAGTATTCCGATGAAACTGCTCGATAACGGCGGCCCTCCCCGGCCGCCGGGGAATGTGAGGCGCCAGCGCCCAGCCGGGTAAGCTTTCCCTAGCCCCCGGATTGCCGCTCGCCTCGCCTGAAGTTTGGAGGTGTGTATGAGCGACAAAAACGGGCAAAGGGTAGTGGAGCTTCCCGGCGTCGTCACCGTCCGCCAACTGGCCACGTTGACCAAATCCAGCCCCATCGACATCATCAAGCAGTTGATGAGCAACGGGGTGATGGCCAACATCAACCAGCAGCTTGATTTCGATACCGCGGCCCTGATCGCCCAGGAGCTGGGCTACGAGGCCCGCCCCGAAACCCCCGCCGAAGAAGAAGCCAAACCCGCCGAGGCCGAGACCGGCCCGGCCTGGCGCCGCATGATCGAGGCCGAGCGGCCCGAGAATCTGCAGCTGCGCCCGCCGGTCGTCACCATCCTCGGCCACGTGGACCACGGCAAGACCTCGCTGCTGGACGTCGTCCGTAAGACCAATGTGGCGGCCGGCGAGGCCGGCGGCATCACCCAGCACATCGGCGCCTACCAGGTGGAGCACAACGGCCGCAAGATCACGTTCCTGGACACCCCCGGCCACGAGGCCTTCACCCAGATGCGCATGCGCGGCGCGCAGGCCACCGATATCGCCATCCTGGTGGTGGCCGCCGACGACGGCGTGATGCCGCAGACGCGCGAGGCGGCCGCGCACGCCAAGGCGGCCCGCGTGCCCATCATCGTGGCCCTCAACAAGATCGACAAGCCCAATGCCAACCCGGAGCGCGTGAAGACCGAGCTGGCCGAGATCGACCTGACGCCCGACGACTGGGGCGGCAAGACCATGGTGGTGCCGGTTTCGGCCAAGCAGAAGCTGGGCATCGACGATCTGCTGGAGGCCATCCTGCTGGTGGCCGACGAGCAGACCACCATCCACGCCAACCCCAAGGGCGTGGCCGCCGGCACCGTGCTGGAAGCCAACCTGGACAAGGCCAAGGGCGTCCTGGCCACCCTGCTGGTGCAGAACGGCACCCTGCGCGGCGGCGACGTGCTGGTGGCCGGCTCGGCCTACGGCAAGATCCGGGCCATGTTCAGCGACAAGGGCAAGCCCATCCGCGAGGCCGGCCCGTCCGCGCCGGTGAGCATCCTGGGCCTCTCCGACGTGCCCGTGCCCGGCGACCTGTTCCGGGTGGTGGACAGCGAGCGCGAGGCGCGCCTGATCGTGGCTGAGCGCAAGCTGGCCGCCAAGGAGGCCAAGACCGAGCAGGTGAAGGCCGCCCCCAGCCTGGACCAGATCTTCGCCAAGTTCCAGGCCGGCGAGGCCAAGGAATTGGCCCTGATCGTCAAAGCCGACGCCCAGGGCTCGCTCGAGCCCATCGTCACGTCGCTCAACAAGCTGGAAGTGGCCGACGGCCCCAAGGTGAACGTGCTCTACGCCGAGACCGGCAACGTCACCGAGAACGACGTCAAGCTGGCGGCCGCCTCCAGCGCCGTGGTTATCGGCTTTTCGGTGGCGGCCGAAGGCGCCGCCCAGCGCCTGGCCGAGGCCAGCGGCGTCTCCATCCGCCAGTACGACGTCATCTACCGCGTGGTGGAGGACGTGGAGCGGGCGCTCAAGGGCATGCTCGAGCCGGAGTACAAGCCCGTGGTCATCGGCCGGGCCGAGGTCAAGGCCGTCTTCCGCATCCCCAAGATTGGCAACATCGCCGGCTGCCTGGTGCGCGAAGGCGAGCTGCGCCGCAATGCCAAGGTGCGCGTCGTGCGCCAGAACAAGACCGAGTTCGACGGCGAGGTCGGCTCGCTCAGGCGCGAGAAAGAAGACGTGCGCGAGGTCTCCAAGGGCATGGAGTGCGGCGTGGGCGTGAAGAACTTCGACTCCCTCAAGGTCGGCGATATCCTTGAATTCTACGTGGTGCAACAGGTTCAATAACCGAACACCGCCGGACGGAAGCTGCGGCCGCGGCCCCGCTTGCGTCCGGCGCCGATGGTCCTGCGTCCTATGCCGACTCCCATCCGCCAAAAACGCGTCGCCGAGCAGATCCGCCTGGTGATCTCGGATCTGTTGCAGCGCGAGCTGCGGGACCCGCGCCTGGCGCTGGCCTCGGTGACGCGCGTCACCATTGACCGCGAGCTCGCCCACGCCGACGTCTACGTCTCCAACCTGGGCGAGGCCGCCGATCACACGGCCATGCTGGCCGCCCTGCACAGCGCCGCCGGCCTGATCCGCCGCGAAGTGGGCCGCCGCATCCGCCTGCGCCTGACGCCCGAGATCGAGTTCCACTGGGACCCGGGCCTGGAGAACGTGGAGCAGGTGGGCCGCCTGCTGGACCGCCTCAAGGCGGAGGCGCCGCCGGCCCCCGCCGCCCCGCCGGCGGAGACGGACGGCGAACCCGAGGCCCCCGCTGCCGATGATGACGACGACGCCTCCGCTGAACGGCGCTGACCAGCCGCCCCTGATTGCGCCCGCCGCCGTGGCCGCCGCCCGGCGCCGGGTGGAACGGGCCACGCGTGCGCTGGTGCTCACCCACATCGCCCCGGATGGCGATGCCATCGGCTCGCTGCTTGGCCTGGGCCTGGCCCTGCGGGCCGCCGGCAAGACGGTGGTGATGGCCTGCGCCGACCCGGTGCCGGAGACCTTCCGCTTCCTGCCGGCCGCCGGCGAGATCACCCAGAACCCAACCGGCGCCTTCGATCTGGTGATCGCCGTGGATGCCGCCGACCTGGGCCGGCTGGGCGGCCTGGGCGAGCGTTTGGCCGCGCCGCCCGATCTGCTCTTTGACCATCACGTCACCAACCCCGGCTACGCGGCCGTCAACCTGCTTGACGTCAGCGCCGCCTCGACGGCCGAATTGATCGCCGAGCACCTCCCGCTCCTCGGCCTGCCGCTCACCCGCTCCAGCGCCGAGGCCCTGCTGGCCGGCGTGGTCACCGACACGCTCGGCTTCCGCACCTCCAATACCTCGGCCAAGACCCTGGGCCTGGCCCAGACCCTGATGGCGGCCGGCGCCAACCTGCCCGAGATCTACGACCTGGCTTTCTACAAACGTCCCTTCGCGGCCGTGCGGCTGTGGGCCGAGGGCCTGGCCCGCGTCCGGCTGGAGGGCCGCCTGGTCTGGGCCGAGCTGTCCCTGGCCGCGCGCCAGGCGGCCGGCTATTACGGCCAGGGGGACGCCGACCTGATCAACGTCCTGATCTCCGTGCGCGAGGCCGACATCGCCGTGATCTTCGTCGAGCGCAACGACGGCAAGGTGAAGATCAGCTGGCGGGCGGTGCCGGGCCTCAACGTGGCCGGGCTGGCCGCCTCCTTCGGCGGCGGCGGCCACGCCCCGGCGGCCGGCGCGGAGGTGGCCGGCAGCCTGGCGGAGGTGGAGGCGCGCGTCCTGACCGCCACCCGCGCGCTGCTGGACGGCCAAGCCCCCTGACGCCGGCCGGCGATGACTTCCGGGCTCCTGCTCATCGACAAACCCAGCGGCCCCACCTCGCACGATGTGGTGGCCGCCGTCCGCCGCGGCGCGCGCGAGAAACAGGTGGGCCACGCCGGCACTCTCGATCCGCTGGCCACCGGCCTGCTGGTGGTCTGTCTGGGCGCGGCCACCCGGCTGAGCGAGTACCTGTTGGGCGAGGCGAAGGGCTATCAGGCGCGCGTGCGCTTCGGCCAGGCCACCACCACCTACGACGCCGCCGGCGAGGTGACGGCCGCCAGCGACCGGCAGCCGGAACGCGCCGAGGTGGAGGCGGCCCTGGCGGGCTTCCGCGGCCCGCTCCAGCAGCGCCCGCCGGCCTTCTCGGCCATCAAGCGCGGCGGCCAGCGCGCGTACGACCTGGCCCGCCGCGGCGAGGCCGTGGATTTGGCGCCGCGCCCGGTCACCATCCATGCGCTGAGGCTGACCGATTGGGCGCCGCCCGATTGCGGGCTGGAAGTGCGCTGCTCGGCCGGCACCTACATCCGCTCGCTGGCTCATGACCTGGGCCAGGTCCTGGGCTGCGGCGCGCACCTGGCCGCCCTGCGCCGCACGCACTCCGGGCACTTCGAGCTTGGCGCGGCCCGGCCGCTGGCCGAGTGGCAGGCCGCCTTCGCGGCCGGCGCCTGGCAGGCCCACCTGCTGCCCATGGACGCGGCCGTGCCGGAGTGGCCGGCCGTGCCCCTGACGGCCGACGAAACCCGGCGCGTGCAGAACGGCCAGGCCATCCCGTTGACGGCCGCCGGCCACGCTTACGGGCGCGCGTATAATGCGGCCGGCGAATTCTTCGCCGTGCTGCGCGCCGACCCGGCGGCCGGCGTCTGGCGGCCGGAAAAAGTGCTCCGTATCTGAAGCTGGTATATCACGACTTATATGCAACACGTGGCTTCGTTAGCAGACCTGCGGTTGGATCGGCCGGCCTTTGTCACCATTGGCGCCTTTGACGGCGTGCACCGCGGCCATCAGGCTTTGATTGGGGCGATGGCGCGCCAGGCCCACGCCGCCGGCCAGGCGGCTGTGGTCATCACCTTTTACCCGCACCCGTCAGTGTTCCTGCGCGGCCGGCGGCCGTCGTTCTACCTGTCCACGCCGGAGGCCAAGGCCGAGTACCTGGCCGACCTGGGCGTGGACGCCTTGGTCACGCACACCTTTGACGCCGCTTTCGCGGCCATCACGGCCGGGGCCTACGTAGACCAACTG
The DNA here is from genome assembly GCA_016789165.1 of Anaerolineales bacterium. Taxonomy (GTDB): domain Bacteria; phylum Chloroflexota; class Anaerolineae; order Anaerolineales; family UBA6663; genus SpSt-583. Next base: position 5,441 of record JAEURL010000087.1, read on the forward strand.
CGCCAGTCCGCCCGCCTGCGCGAACTGTGGTGCGGGCCGGATTTCGCCCTGGGGCACAACCGCGAGGGCAACGTGGCCTACCTGCAGGCGGCCGGCGCGCGGCTGGGGTTCCAGGTGAACGTGCAGACGCCGGTGCTGATCGACGGTGAAATCATCTCCAGCACGCGCATCCGCCAGTGCCTGCGCGATGGCGCCGTGGAAGAGGCGGCCCGCGCCCTGGGCCGGCCCTTCCGCGTCAGCGGGGAGGTGGTGGCCGGCGCCCAGCGCGGCCGCACCATCGGCATTCCCACCGCCAACCTGGCCGTCTCGGAGGAGCACGCCTTGCCGGCCACCGGCGTGTACGTGGGGCGCGTCCACGGCGCCGCGCCGGAGCCGGTGTCGGCCGTGGCCAATATCGGCTTCCGGCCAACCTTCAATTCGGCCGAGCCGCGCCTGACCCTGGAGGCGCACCTGCTGGATTTCTCCGGCGACCTATACGGCCGGCGGCTGTCCCTGGCTTTTCAGGCGCGCCTGCGGCCGGAGATGAAGTTCCCGGGTGTGGAGGCGCTGGTGGCCCAGATCCAATCCGATATCGCCGCCGCCCGGCACGTGCTGGCCCAGACACCCAATCTTTAGGCTTATCACCTCCTCATGCCCGAGCGCGAGATCTACCTCCTCAGCCCGCAGGACCTCAGCCCCGAAACCATCGCCGTGGCCTTCGCCAAGACCTCGCGCAGCCCGGAGTCCTTCCGCGAGATCGCGGCCGAGCTGACGGCGGCGCAATCGGCCGAGTTCCACGAGAAGTGGGTGGTGGGCTACGGGCACGCCAGCGTGGCCGAGCACGCCGTCTTGCACGTGGCCGTGGAGAACGTCTCGCGGCTGGCCATCGAGGGCCTGGAGTCCAACCGGCTGGCCTCCTACACCGAGAAATCCACGCGGTACCAGATGTGGGAGCCGGACGATTTCTACACGCCGCCGAACGTGGCCGCCAGCCGGCACGCCGCGCTGTACCGCCAAACCTGCCGGCGCCTGTTTGAAGCCTACCAGCGCAGCCTGGCGCCGGTGCGGCAGCTGATGGAGCGCGCCCACCCGCGCCGTGCGGACGAGAGCGCGGCCCGCTGGGAGGGCCGGCTGCGCTCGAAGTACGTGGACAACTGCCGCTTTTTGCTGCCGGCCGCGGCGCTGGCGAACGTGGGCGTGACCGCCAACGCCCGCGTGCTGGAGAGCGCCATCCGCAAGCTGCTCTCACACCCGCTGGAGGAGGCCCGCCAGATCGGGGCCGAGATCAAGCGCGTGGCGCAGGGCGAGACACCCACGCTGGTGAAGTACGCGGACGCCGCGCCCTACCAGATCGAAACGGCCGCGGCCCTGACGCGGGCGGCCAAGGCCGCGGACCCGTGCCGGCCGGCCCCGGAAAACCAGGGGCTGGCCCAGGCCGAGCTGGTGGATTACGACCCCGACGCGGAGAACAAGTTTCTGGCCGCCTGCCTATACCGCTACGGCGGCGCCAGCCTGGCCGCCTGCCGGGCGGCCGTGGCGGCTCTGGATCCCGGCCAGCGGGCGGCCCTGGCGCGCGAGGCGCTCGGCCGGCTGGACAAGTACGACGTCCCGCTGCGCGAGCTGGAGCACGTCACCTACACGTTCGACGTGACGCTTGATCAAGGCGGCTACTTCGAACTCAAACGCCATCGGCTGATGACCCAGAGCCCGCAGCGGCTGACCACGCGGCTGGGCTACGCCGTGCCGCGCGCGCTGGCGGAGGCCGGCGTCGCGGACGAGTATCGCGCCGCCCTGCGGGCCGCGGCCGCGGCCTACGAGGCCCTGGCCGGCGACTTTCCGGAAGAGGCCAGCTACGTGGTGCCCAACGGCTTCAACCGGCGTGTGCTGATGACGCTCAACCTGCGCCAGGCCTTCCACCTCATCGAGCTGCGCACCGCGCCCAACGCCCACTTCTCCGTGCGGCGCACGGCCGCGCAGCTGGCCGCCGCCCTGCAGGGCGTGCACCCGCTGCTGGCCGGCTTCCTGCGGCTGGCGGGCCGGCTGGACGCGGCGGCCGTGGAAGCCGAATACTTCGCCGCCGTGGCGGAACATTAACTGCCGGTTGCCCGGCGGAGCACGTTTGGCCTGGAGGCGGCCGGCCGCCGGGCGTACAATTCCCGTCAGCCAAACCACTTATGGGTAGACCATTACGAGTGCTGCTGGTGGCCGATTCTGAGGCTGCCGTGCAGGCGTTGCTGGATGAACTCCAGCGCAATGATTTTGACCCGGATTGGGAACGGGTGGACACGCCGGCCGCCATGCGGGCGGCTTTGGCGCGCCCGCACTGGGACATCATTCTGGCCGCCTACGCGCTGGAGCACTTCAGCGCCTCGGCCGCGCTGACCAGCCTGCGCGATTCCGGCCTGGACTTGCCGCTGCTGGTGATCTCCGACGCCGCCGAGGCCGCCGATATGCGGGCGGCGCTGAGCCTGGGCGCCAACGATTGCATCCGGCTGCAGAACCTGGCCCGCCTGACACCGGCCGTGGAGCGCGAGGTGCGCGCCGCCAAGGTGCGCGCCGCCCGCACGCTGACCGAGGCCGCCCTGCGCGAGGCGGAGGCCAAGTACCGCCAGTTGGTGGATCAGCTCCCAGTGGGCGTGCACGTCATGGCCCTGGACACCGAGGGCAGCACGCTGACCGTCAGCCCGCCGCTGGAGCGCATCCTGGGCTTCTCGGTGGCGGAGTGGGTGGCCGATCCCGAGCTCTGGCGCCGGCAGATCCATCCCGAAGACCGCGACCGCGCCTTGGCCGAGCTGACCCGCGTCTTCACGCCGGGCGCCGGCCCGGCCATCGCCGAGTACCGCATGCTGGCGCGCGACGGCCACGATGTGTGGATCCGCGACGAGACCATCCTGGTTCGCGACGCCGGCGGCCAGCCCCGTTACCTGCAGAGCGTAAAACTGGATATCAGCGAGCGGCGCCGGCTGGAAGCCGAGTCCCAGCAGATCAGTGATGAGATGGCGCGCTGGGTGAAGGAGCTGGAGCAGAGCCACCGCGAGGTCTCGCTGCTGGACGAGATGAGCCGGCAGCTGCAGGTGTGCGATACCGCCGAGGCCGCCTACCCGATCATCGCCGACTTTGTGCAGCTGCTCTTCCCGGCCGCCTCCGGGGCCCTCTACCGGCTGGAGGCCGGCGAGCCGGACCAGTTGCTCCGCGTGGCGCAGTGGGGACGGTATGCGCCGGAGGAGGCCGCCTTCCCGGCCGAGGCCTGCCAGGCCCTGCGCCGGGGCCGGCCGGTGGCCAGCGAGCCGAGCCAGGCCGGGCCGACTTGCCAGCATCTGGGGGCCGGCGCGGGCGGGGCGTTGTGCGTGCCGCTCAGCACGCAGGACGAGACGCTCGGCCTGCTGCATTTCCGGCTGCGCCGGGATACGGCCTGGCTGAACCCGCCCGAGGCGCCGCGCGGCGTCCTGAGCGAGGCCAAGCAGCGCCTGGCGCAGACCGTGGCCGAGCGCGCGGCGCTGGCCCTGGCCAACCTCAAGCGCCGCGGCGAATTGGAGCAGCGCGCCGCCGACGCCGGACAGTCTGAGGCGGCGCCGGATGTGCTGGTGGTGGGCGACCTGACCTTGGACAGCCGGGTGTTTGAATTGCGGGTGGGCGAGCGAACGGTGAAACCCACGCCGGTGGAATTCGAGCTGCTGCGTTTCCTGATGCGGAACGCCGGCCAGGTCTACACGGCCGAACAGCTGCTGCAGCAGGTGTGGGGTTATCCGCCGGGCACCGGCAGCCAGGAGCTGGTGCGGGCGCACATCAAAAACCTGCGCGCCAAAATGGAGCCCAACCCCCGCCAGCCGATCTATTTGCGGACCAAGGGGCGCTTCGGCTACGGCATCTTCGCCGGCGAGCCGGCCGAACCGCCTCCGCCCGCCGCCGACGCCTAAGGCCCCGGCGGCGGGTCGAGCGTCATGACTCCCCACGTGCGCGGGTCCGGCAGCCGCGCCCCCTTCACGTTCACCACCTGCGTCTCCTGTTCGGCGCTGCCGGGCGTGTCGTCGTCGTTGACGGCCAGGGTGAAGCCAAAGCCCTCGGTGGCGAACGGCGCCAGGCCCAGCGCCTCCCACGGCACCGCCGCCTCCAGCGCGTAGCCGCCCTCCACGGCCCGCGCGGCGACGACCGCATCCTTCACCGGCCCCTGGAACTGTTTGGGCAGCCACAGGTGCATTTCCGGCCGGCCAGGGCCGCCGGCCAGGTCGCCGGGCGAGAGGCCCAGCTGGAACTCGCGCTCGCTGAGCTGCTCGCCGCGCTGGCCGGGGTCAATGCTCACCCACAGCTCCAGGGTGTCGCCCCGGAAGAGCCCCTCGCCGGCCGGCGGCGGCACGAGCACATCATCCTTCACCTTCACCGCCAGGTAGAGATAGCGGTCGTCCCAGGCCAGGTTCCAGGAGGCGGAGAGGTCGGCCGGCCCGCGCCAGTTCTGCGCGCCAAAGCCCGCCTCGGCGGCCGGGTAGACGAGCATGGCCCACTCGCCCAGGTCGCCGTCCACGCCGGGCGGCGGCTCCAGCACGCGCGCCGCGTGGACCACGTCGTCTGGGTTGAAGGGCGCGCCCGGCCCCGGCGTGGGCGTGGCGTGGATGACCTGCGGCGGCGTGACGCACGACACGTAGTCCGCGCCCAGCACCACGCGGTACGGGTAGGCGGCGTTGGGGTCCGGCGCCGCCACCACGTTGGCGTCCGTCAGGTTGAAGAGGCGCTGCAGCTCCGCGCGCAGCGAGCCTTTGGGGCTGGTCGAATAGTCGTACAGGGTTGTGGTTGCGGCCTCGGCCGCCTGGGCCGGCCCGATGACGGGCGTGATGCCGGCCCAGTTGAGGTTGTCGGCGGCCAGGGCCGGGTAATCCGCGCGGCGGGTGCCGTTGACGATCTCCACGGCCGGCCCGCTGCGCGCCAAGGTGTTGGCCGGCGGGGGCTGGAAGGCCTCGGCCAGCAGCTCCTGGATAGCGGCCCGGTCCGGCAGCAGCACGGCCGCGCCGGCCGGCGTGGTCCAGCTCCACACCTGGGCCCGCCCGATAAAGCGGCTCTTGATGCGGGCCCGGTCCAGCTGGGCGGCCAGCGGCACGAACTGGAGCACGTCGCCCAGCCCCAGGTCGGTATCCACGATCTGCACGTATTGCTGGTACAGCTCGGGCGCCTTGGGCAGCATGTTGAGCTGCAGGCCCTTCTCCAGCATGGCGCGCAGGACCTGGTGCTGGCGGCGCGAACGGTCAAAATCGCTGCTGCGCTTGCGCGAGCGCGCGTACCACAGCGCCAGGTCGCCGTCCATCGCCTGCAGGCCCGGCTCCACCGTATACAACTCCCAGTTGTCGGCGTTCTGCACGTCCACGTTCGGGTCGTAGGGGTCCTTCAGGCGCCAGTCTTGCATGGCGCAGCTGACCGGCACTTCCACGCCGCCCAGGATGTCGATCACCTGTTTGAAGCCGCCGAAGTCGATGCGCGCCCAGCCGTGGAGGGGGATGCCCAGGTTGTAAAGGATGGTTTGCTCGAGCAAGGCCACGCCGCCGCCAGGATAGCCGATGGAGTCGCCGTGGGCGGCGGCCGTGTTCAGCCGGTTCATGGTCCAGCCGGGGATGTAGACGAACAGGTCGCGCGGCAGGGTCAGCAGGGTGACGGAATTGGCGGCCTTGTTGACCGACACCACGATCATCACATCGGTGCGGTAGCTGGCCGAATCCCGGGCCGTGTCCCGGCCGAGCAGCAGGATGTTGATCACATCCTTTTCCAGGAAGAGCTGCGGCATGGGCTCGGGGATCGGCGTCACCGGCGGGCTGAAAGGATCCGGGGTGGCTGCGCCCAGGGTCGGATCGATGCCGGGGCGGGCGGTCGGAGTTGCCGTAGCCGCGGCGCCCGCCCCGGCTTCGGCGGTGGCCGGCGCCGCCGCTGCAACGCCGGGCGGCGTGACGCTGGGGGTGGCATTGGGGTCGAAGGGCAGGGTCCAGGTGGGCACAGTCGTGCGCACGGCTACCGGCAGGGGCGGGAGGGGGAGCGGGCCGGCCTGGCCGCAGGCCGTCAGCACCAGCACCAGCACTAGGTTCAGTGGAATGAGACGCTTCATGGTCAATTACCTGTCACAAAGCCGGTAAGCC
>JAEURL010000101.1 GCA_016789165.1 Anaerolineales bacterium
CCCTGCGCCAGTGGCTGGACGAGGACCGCGCCGGCCTGCTGCGCCAGCGCCAGCTCACCGAGGCGGCCGCCGACTGGCAGGCTCTGGGCCGCGACCCCGGCGCGCTCTATCGCGGCACGCGCCTGCAGCAAGCCTTGGCCGGCGGCTTCCCGGAGCCGCTCAGCGTGCTGGAGCAGGAGTTCCTGGACCTCAGCCGCGCCAACGCGGAGCGCGAAACGGCCGAGGCCGGCCAGGCGCGCTGGCTGCGCCGGAACCGCTGGCCGCTGGCCCTGGTCATCACCGTGGCGCTGGCCGCCGCTGGCCTCCTGGCTTTCAACGCGCTCCAGAGCCTCGTGCCGCGCGCGCCCGGCCGCATGACCGGCGCCTTCAACATCGCCGTGGCCCAGTTCGCGCCGGCCGAGGGGGACGCCGCCGCGGCCGGCCAGCGGCTGAGCCAATGGGCGGCCGAACAGGTCGCGGCGGACCTGGCCGGCCGCAGTGAATTCCAGGTCTGGTACGACACCGACCAGCTCAAAGCCGAACAGAACGTGGTCATCGGCGTGGTCGCCAGCGCGGACGAGGCCGCCCAGGCCGCCGCCCGCCTCGACGCCGACGTGCTGATCTACGGCGTGATCACGCCGCAGGCGGAGGGCTTCGCGGCGCTGGACCTGCGCTTCTTTGTCGCGCCGCAGCAGCAGCGCGACCTGGGCGGCGTGGGCGGCCAATATGTCCTGAATGCGCCGCTGGTCTTCAACCTGACCGATCCTGGCCTGGACGCCGCTCAGGCGGTGGGCCGCCAGGCCAGCGGCGTGGTGCGCCTCAACCTGGGCCTGGCTTACGAGGTCTTCGGCCGGTCGGACGAGGCCTTGAGCGAATTCCTGACGGCCGCCGATTACCTGCCGGATTCGGCCAGCGTGCAATTTCTGATCGGCCAGGAGCAGCTCTTCCAGGCACAGCGCGCGGCCGGCGCCGCGCCGGCGGACCTGGCCGCCGCGCAAGCCTTGGCCGGCCAGGCGCGGCTGGCCCTGGAGGCCGCCAGCCGGATGGACCCGGCCCTCATGCGCGCCCGCATCGCCCTGGGCAGCCAGGGCGCTTTCACGGTCCAACTCGCCCTGCTCCAGAACCCCATCCCCGATGACTGCCAAGGCAGTCAGGCCGAGACGTACCGGCCGCCGCTGCTGGACATCGAGCGCGCCATCGCCGACTATCAGGCCGCCGCGGGCGCGGCCGACGACGCCGGCCAGCCGCTGGCCGCCATCGCCCAGACAGGCCTGGCCGGCGCGTATCGCCTGCAGGCCGCGGTGCAGTGCGGCCTGGGAGACCCGGCGGCCGCCCGCGCCGCGCTGGAGCAGGGCCTGGCCGCCGCGCAGGCCAGCCTGCCGACGCTGGAGCAGGCCCGTGATCACCGCCTGCTGGCCCAGGCCTATCACACGCTGGGGACCCTGCGCGAATACCAGGCCTATCTCAACCAGGACGACGCGGCCCTCTATCGCCAGGCGCTGGCCGCGTACGAACAATGTATTCAGCAAGGGGCGCTGGCCCCAACCGACGAATTTCTGCAGCGCGAGGTCGTCGGCCAGTTGTGTCAGCCGGACCGCGACCGGCTCCAGGGGCTCTACGGAGGTGGTTCATGAACATCCGCGCCCTGAGCGCCCTGACCGGGCTGGCCCTGGCGGCCCTGGCCTGCGGCTTCACCCTCAATCAGGAAACGCCCACGCCCGGCCAGGCGGGGCCGACACCAACCCGGCGCGCTCAAGCCACCGCCGCCGCAACCGAGCCTGGCCCCGCCGATACGAGCCAGCCGCCGACCGAAGCGGCCCCGCCGGCCACCGCCGAGCCCGTGGTCAACTTCAGCGTCGACTCCGGCACCGTAGCCGGCGAGCAGTGCACGACCCTGCGCTGGTCCACGGCCAACGTGAGCGAGGTACGCCTGTCCGGCGGCGAGTACGGCGCGCCGCCGGGCCAGGGCATGGTGGGCGAGGATACCCGGCCGGCCTGCCCGGCGCCCGAGACTACGGTCACCTACACCTTGCGCGTGGTAGACCGGGCCGGCAACGTGATCGAGCGCTCGGCCAGCGTGCAGAACACGGCCGCCGCGCGCCGGCCGCCCCAGGTGCGCAACACCGCCGTCTTCGGGGCCTCGGCCGGCCTGGTGTGGAACTTCATCCCGCTGGACGACGGCATCCTGCAGCTCCAGGTCCAGGCCGACCCGAATGCCTTCACCGAGCAGTCCACGCCGGTGACCGCCGACGGCGACGGCATCCAGGAGGTGCAGTTCGTGGTCAGCCAGAACGGCGAGGTCTTTACCCAAATCGAACGGGGCGCCGCCTACTGCCTGCTGGGCGGCAACGGGCCGTGCAACCCGCTCACGTTCGAAGACGGCGTTTACAAGTGGCAGCCGGGCGGCGCCGTGATCGCCGGCGGCGACTACTTCGTCGACATCACCATCACGCTCCTCGACGGCCAGACCCGGACATTGAGCGCCAGTTTCTCGATCGAGCTGCCGTGACCGCCGCCGGCCCGCGCGCTGAAACCGATCCGGCGGCCTGGAACCAGATGGCCGCCAGCCTGCCCGGCGCGCACCTGCTCCAAGCCTGGGAGTGGGGCGCGCTAAAAAGCCGCTACGGCTGGCGCGCCGAGCGCCTGGCCTGGGGCCAGTGCGCCGCCGCCCAGGTGCTCACCCGCTCCGCCCTGCGCGGCGCCCTGCGCGTGCTGTACGTCCCGCGCGGCCCGCTGCTGGAGTGGGGCGAGGCCGACCGGCGCGGCCAGGTCCTGGACGACCTGCAGGCGGTGGCCCGCCGGCGCGGCGCCCTGCTGCTCAAGCTGGATCCCGGCCTGCCTCTGGCCGCCGGCCTGCCCGGCGCCGAACAGGACCACGCGGCCGGCCAGGCGGCGCGCGCCGAGCTGCTCCGGCGCGGCTGGCGCTTCTCCCCGGACCAGATCCAGTTCCGCAACACGGTCACGCTGGACCTGCGCCGCAGCGAGGCGGACCTGCTGGCGGCCATGAAACAGAAGACGCGCTACAACGTGCGCCTGGCGGCCAAGAAGGGCGTGCAGGTGCGGGCCGGCGGCCTGGCCGACCTCGACCCGCTCTATCGGATGTACGCCGAGACCTCGGTGCGCGACGGTTTCGTCATCCGCCACGCCGGCTACTATCACGAGGTCTGGGGCGCGCTCCTGCGCGCCGGCCTGGCTCAGCCGCTCATCGCCGAGGTGGCGGGCGAGGCCGTGGCGGCCCTGGTGCTCTTCACCTTCGGCGGCACGGCCTGGTACTTCTACGGCATGAGCCGCGACGCGCACCGCGAGCGGATGCCCAACTACCTGCTGCAGTGGGAGGCCGTCCGCTGGGCGCAGGCGCACGGCTGCCACACCTACGATTTCTGGGGCGCGCCGGACGAGTTCGTGGAGACGGATGCCATGTGGGGCGTGTGGAAATTCAAAGAGGGCTTCGGCGGCCAGATCGTGCGCGGCCTGGGCGCCTGGGATTACGCCCCCCGGCCGGCCCTGTACCAGCTCTACACGCGCGTCCTGCCGCGCCTGCTGGACCTCCTGCGCCGGCGCGGCCAGGCGCAGACCCGCGCCGCGCTGGCCGAGTAAGCGTCAGCCGCGCGTCCGCTCCTGCGAGTAGATCCCCACCAGCCGCGCCATCAATATGGCGAGGTAGAGGACGCCGACCACCTGCTCCACGTTGGCCACCGCCCGCGCCCACGGCGAAACCGGCAGGATATCGCCGTAGCCCGTGGTGGTGAGCGTGGTCAGACTGAAGTAAATGAACTGCTGCCAGAAGACCGGGCCGCCGGCGCCGTTGTCCACAAAGGCGCCCGGCGCCAGCGCCTCCATGACGCCGTAAACGGGCACGAACAGCGCGGCCAGCAGCAAGTAGACCGTCACCGCCGCCAGCAGCACCTCGCGGCCGACGTGGCGGGCATAAAAAATGTGGCGCAGCAGCACCCAGACGATGGTGGCCTGAAACGGGAGCAGGGCCAGGTAGGTGGCCAGCACCTTCCAGAGCGTGCCGGGGTCCAGGGCGTACACCACCGAGCAGACCAGCCAGAGCAGGGCGGTGGCGATTGACGCGATCAGATGCCGCCGGCTGTCGCTGGCCACAAAGATGCCGGCCAGGAACATGCCGGCGTAGAGCACGTTATAGACCAGGGCATTCCCGACCCCGCCGTCGATGGTGATCGGATAGATAAAGTGCAGCAGGGCGACCAGCGCCAACAAATATGCAATCCCGCCCCGGCGTGGGGCCGGCGCCCCTGTTGGTTCTAACATTAGCGCACCTTCAGCATTGCTTTTGTGTTAGAGTGTTGACCCCTTTGGCGGATGCGCCTAGGGAGACTGCCTCATGACCGGGTTCGCCAATCCGTACTCTCTCGCGCTCGTCGCCGCGGCCGCCCTGGCCGCCGGCGTGGCGGCTGTGGGTTGGCGGCGGCGCACCGCGCCCGGCGCTCTGCCCCTCACCATCATGATGCTCGGCCAGGTGGTCTGGTGCGTTACGTATGCCGTCTAATGGGCCGTCGTCCCGGCGCCGGCGGCCGTCGCCTGGCTAAACGCCACCTATCTCGGCGTGGTGGTGGCGCCCACCAGCCTGCTCGCGCTGGCCCTGCAGTTCACGGGCCGGGGCCATTGGCTCACCCGCGCGCGCGTCCTGGCGCTCCTGGTAGAGCCCAGCCTCACCCTGGCCTTGATGTGGACGGATAACTGGCATCACCTGTTCTTCGCCGGCCCGCCGCCGGTCGGATCATATTTCACCGGCGGCCCGGTCTTCTGGGCTAACGTCGCCTACAGCTACGGCCTGGTCATGATCGCCTTGGGGCTGTTGGTCCAGGCCCTGTTCAACACCGCCCGCTCTTACCGGCAGCAGGCCGGCCGGCTGCTGTGGGGGACCAGCGCCCCCGTGTTCAGCAACCTCCTGGGCCTGTTCGGGCTGAACCCCTGGCCCAGCCTGGATCTGACGCCCTTCGCCTTTCTGATCAGCGGCCTGATCTTCGGCTTGGCCCTGTTCCGCCAGCGGCTGCTGAATCTGGTCCCGATCGCGCGCGATATCGTCGTGGAGCGCCTGCGCGACGGCGTTGTGGTGCTGGACGATCACGAGCGCGTGGTGGATTTCAACCATTCCGCGCAGACGCTGCTGGGCCTGACCAACGAGCACCTGGGCCAGCCGGCCGCCGCCAGCCTGGCCGCCTGGCCGGGCCTGGTGGCGGCGCTGCGCGCGACGCCGGGCCGCCTGGAGCTCAACCTGGCCGGGCCGTCACGCTACCTCGACGCCAGCCTGACGCCGCTGCCGGACCGCCTCGGCCGGCCGGCCGGCGCCGTCCTGGTCCTGCGCGATATCACCGAGCGCCGCGAGGCCAACCTCCGTCTGCAGCAGCAGCTGGCCGAGATCCAGGCGCTCCAGGAGCAGTTGCGCGAGCAGGCCATCCGCGATTCGTTGACGGGCCTGTTCAACCGGCGCTACTTCGAAGAAACCCTGCCGCGCGAGCTGGCCGAGGCCGCGCGCGATGGCCGGCCGCTGAGCCTGATCGCCCTTGACCTGGACAACCTCAAACAGCTCAACGACACCTTTGGCCACGCGGCCGGCGACCGCATGCTGGCGGCGCTGGGGCACCTGCTGCTCACCCACACCCGCGCCGGCGATATCGCCTGCCGGCTGGGCGGTGACGAGTTCCTGATCCTGCTGCCGGGCGCCCTGCCGGCCAGCGCCGCCGCCCGCGCCGAGCAGTGGCGGACGGAGCTGGAAGGCCTGCGGCCGGCTCTGGACGGGCAGAGCCTGCGCTCCACGCTCTCGGCCGGGGTGGCCGGCTACCCGGAGCACGCCCTGACCCCGGCCGTTCTGCGGCACGCCGCGGACCAGGCCCTCTATCGCTCCAAGGCCGGCGGCCGGAACCGGGTCTCGGTCAGCGAGCCGCCCGCTTAGGCGCGGTGATTGTCGATCTGATCGTAGGTCCCGCCAAACACCAAATCGCGCACTTCCGGGCCGGCCAGGAAATCATGCGGGAAGCCCAGCTCGATGGCGCTGACCGCGTCCAGCCGGGCCAGGTGCTCGGGCGCCAGCGTCACGCTGAGCGCGCCCAGGTTATCCTGCAGTTGCGCGACCTTGGTCGCGCCGAGCAGCGGGATAATGGGCGCGTGCCGCGAGTCGGCCTGCTGGCGCACCCAGGCGATGGCCACCTGCGAGGGCGTGGCGCCCAGGTCCCGGGCCACGGCCTGCACCTCGGCCGCGATGGCGTGCTGCCGCGCGCTCTTGTCCCAGCGCGCGGCGCGGCCCGTGGCCGCCGCGTCGGCGTACTTGCCGGTCAGCACGCCGGCCCCCAGCACGCTCCACGGCGTCACGGCCAGGTCTAGGGCGCGGGCCATCGGCAGCAGGTCGCGCTCGGCGGCGCGGTCGGCCAGGCTGTAGCGGATCTGCAGGCCCACAAACGGAGACCAGCCGCGCAGGTCGGCGATGGCGTTGGCGCGGGAGACCACCCAGGCCGGCGTATCCGAGATGCCCACGTAAAGGGCCAACCCCTGCCGAACCAGATCGTCCAGGCCGCGCAGCACCTCCTCCACCGGCGTGGTGAAATCCCAAGCGTGCACCCACAACAGGTCCAGGTAGTCCGTGTTCAGGCGTTTCAGGCTGGCGCGCACCGCCTGGACCATGTTCTTGCGGTGATTGCCGCCGAAGTTCGGGTCGCCCGGGCGCATCTTGAGCGTGTACTTGCTGGCCAGGACGAAGTGCTCCCGGTCGGCCTGGATGAACTCGCCCACGAACTTCTCGGCGGTGCCCTCGGTGTAACGGTTGGCGGTGTCGATGAAGTTGCCGCCGGCCGCGGCGTAGGCCTCAAACAGCTGCCGGCTGACCTCGCGCGAGGCGCCCCAGCCCCAGTCCTCCCCAAAGGTCATGGTCCCCAAGGCCAATTCCGAAACCCGCAGGCCGCTGCGGCCGAAGAGCTTGTAACGCATGGCGATTTCCTTGTGTGGTGAATAACGGCTGAGGCGGCTATGCTACGATACTGTCCTGTATCGCGCCAGCGATCTATTGCCGAGCGGCGCTCACTTGGTGGAGGCCTCATGAACTACATCTGCGTCACCTGTGGAACGCAATTCGCCGAGAGCGCGGCGCCCCCGGCCGCCTGCCCGCTCTGCACCGACGAGCGCCAGTATCTGCCGCCCGGCGGCCAGCGCTGGACCACGCTCGAGCAATTGCGGGCGGAACACCGCAACGCCTTCCAACGCCTGGAGCCGAACCTGCTCGGCCTGGGGACCGTGCCGCAATTCGCCATCGGGCAGCGGGCGCTCCTGATCCAGACCCCGGCCGGCAACTACCTGTGGGATTGCCTCAGCCTGGTGGACGAGGCGACGGTGGACCTGCTCAACGGCCTGGGCGGCCTGCGCGCCATCGCCATCTCACACCCGCACTTCTATTCCAGCATGGTGGCCTGGAGCCACGCCTTCGGGCGGATCCCGGTCTACCTGCACGCCGCCGACCGCGGGAACATCCAGCGGCCGGACCCCGTGCTCCACTTCTGGGACGGGCCCACACACGCGCTGGCCCCCGGCCTGACGCTCGTGCACTGCGGCGGCCACTTCGCCGGCAGCACCGCCCTGCACTGGGCCGCCGGCGCCGAGGGGCGCGGGGCCCTGCTCAGCGGCGACACCATCACCGTCGTCCCCGACCGCCGCTATGTGAGCTTCATGCGCAGCTACCCCAACCTGATCCCGCTCGACGCCGGCACGGTCGAGCGCGTCGTGGCGGCGGTGGCGCCCTACCCGTTCGACCGGATCTACGGCGGCTGGTGGGACCGCGTGCTGGACGGCGGCGCCCAGGCCGCGGTGCAGGCCTCGGCGGCGCGCTACGTGGCCGCCCTGCGCCACCCGCCCCGCGACTAAGCCGGCCATGGCCGCCGCCCGCCTGATCGACCGACACACCCACCCTCAGCCCCAGCTGCCGGAAGCCGGCGGCCCGGCCCGGCCCCTGGCCGAGCACCCGTACTTCGTGAGCCCGCGGGTCAACATCGCCTATCCGGTCGCGCCGGCGCGCTGCGGCCACTGCGGGAGCGATGACACCCTCTGCCGGGCCTTCGACTACGACGAGGGCCAGGCCGACAAATTCGGCCGCTACGAGCTGAGCTGCCCGGTCTGCGGCTGGTTCACGCTGTACCGCTTCGCCGACTGAAGCGGGTCTATAATCCCGTCACACCTTCACTGTGGGAGCTGGTTATGCTGCCTCATCTGCCGCGTTTCGCCCTGGCCCATCTGCCCACCCCCCTGGAGCCCCTGCCGCGCCTCAGCCACCTGCTGGGGGTGCAGCTATGGGTCAAGCGTGACGACCAGACCGGCCTGGCGCTGGGCGGCAACAAGACCCGCAAGCTGGAGTACCTGGTGGCCGAAGCCCTGGCCCAGGATGCGGACAGCCTCGTCACGGTCGGCGCCGTGCAGTCCAACCACTGCCGGCAGACCGCGGCCGCGGCGGCGCGGGCCGGCCTGCGCTGCGTGCTGGTGCTGCGCGGCCAGCCGCCGGCCGAGACCACCGGCAATGTGCTGCTGGATCATCTGCTGAATGCCGAACTGCGCTGGGCCGGCGACCGCCCGCGCGACGAGGTCTTCCACGAAGTCGTGGCCGCCGAGCGGGCCGCCGGCCGCCGGCCGTATCCCATCCCGCTGGGCGGGTCCACCTCCACCGGCGCCGCCGCCTACGCGGACGCCGTGCTCGAGCTCAAAGACCAGCTCGACGCGCAGGGCGCGGCCCCCAGCCGGATCGTCTTCGCCTCCAGCTCGGCCGGCACCCAGGCCGGCCTGGTGGTGGGCGCGCAGCTGGCCGGCCTGACGGCGGAGGTGCTGGGCATCAGCGTGGACCTGCCGGCCGCGCCGCTCCGCGCGCGCGTGGCGGAGCTGGCCACCGAGACGGCCGGCCGGCTGGGCGCGCCGCGGACTTACCTGGCGGACGAGATCCTGGTGAACGCGGATTATCTAGGCGGCGGCTACGCCGTGATGGGGGCGCCGGAGCGCGAGGCCATTCAGCTCTTCGCCCGCAGCGAAGGGCTGCTGGTGGACCCGGTCTACACCGGGCGCGCGGCGGCCGGCCTGCTCGATTTGATCCGGCGCGGCGCCATCCAGCCGGGCGAGACCGTGCTGTTCTGGCACACCGGCGGCACGCCGGCGCTGTTTGCGTACGCCGAGCAGCTGATTAAGGGATAGGGGCCGCCGGCCGGGCCGCTTTTGCCTCAGCGCCTTTCCGGCTGGGCGGCCCCGGCGCGGGAGCGCTGGCCCCAGGCCTCCCACAGGCCGCGCGCCGCCACCCCGCCAAAGCCGAGGGCATACAGGAACAGGGCCGGCGCCAGGGTCGGCGCCCACTCCAGGGCCAGCAGCGCCGTGGCCAGGGCGTAGAGAGCCAGCACCAGCTCCCCCCAGGTCGTCCAATCCAGCGGCAGCACGTAGTCGTCGGCCGCGTTGACGGCGCTCTTCGGGGTGCGCATGAACACGCTGGTCCGGCCGGCCAGCGCCTCGGCGCAGGCCACGGTGTTGCTGAGCGCCAGGCCGATCAGGCCCACCATCAGCACCGGGTAAGCCCACAGCCGGCGGAAGGGAGCCGCCGGCCGCAGACGGACCTGCCCCCACAGCGCCAGCGCCGGCGAGACCAATCCCAGCCAGCCGAAGAGCTCCCAGCGCAGCGGCGTCCAGCCGTGCAGCAAGACCACCGGCAGGCTGAGCAGCAGTGAGAGCACCACCAGCGGGTGCGGCAGATAACCGGCCAGGTGCAGCAGGCCGAGCAGCTTGCGATGTACGGGTTGGGCGGAGCGCAGCAGGGCCCCGCCGAGCTTGCGCAGCACCCGGAAGGAGCCTTTGGCCCAGCGGAACTGCTGGCGCTTGATGGCCAGCAGGCCGGCCGGCAGCTCGGCCGGGGCGGCCACGTCCAGCCGGTAGGCCAGCCGCCAGCCGCTCAACTGGGCGCGGTAAGACAGGTCCAGGTCCTCGGCCAAAGTATCCCCCTGCCAGCCGCCGGCCGCCTCGATGCAGCGCCGCCGCCACAGGCCGGCGCTGCCGTTGAAGTTCATCAGCCAGCCGGCCTGGCTGCGGGCCGGCTGCTCCACGCTGAAGTAGCTGTCGTAGGCCAGGGCCTGGGCCGCGGTGAGGGCGTTGTCGTCCGGGTTCAGGTGCTCCCAGCGGGCCTGCACCAGGCCCAGGCGCGGCGCGGCCTGGAAATCCGGCACCAGGCGCCGCAGAAAGTCGGGCGGCGGCACAAAGTCGGCGTCGAAGACGGCCACCAGCTCGGCCTCCGGCGCCGCCGCCAGGCCGGCCGCCAGCGCGCCGGCCTTGAAGCCGGTCCGGTCACGGCGGTGGAGATAGGTGATGGCCGCCCCGCGCGCGCGGTGCGCGGCCACGCGGGCCCGCGCCAGGACCGC
>JAEURL010000137.1 GCA_016789165.1 Anaerolineales bacterium
GGCCCTCAGACGTTGGTCACCGGCGCCCGCGCGGCCTTGGCCTGCGCCACAATGTCCTTGATCTGGCCGAGGTGGCTGTCGTCGTGCGCCAGGCCGCGCACGAAACGTTCCACGGCGCTGGCGCGCGGGCCGTTGTCCCAGAGCTGATAGGCGTTGTCCAAGTGGGGTGCGTCCGGCCAGACGTCTAAAGTGGCCAGCCGCATGCGCCGGCTCTCTTCCAGGCGCGCCCGGCACTGGGCGATGGTGGTCACGGTCTCCCACGGCACTTCATAGCGCGAGCGGCGTTTGTCCGGCAGAGGCACCCCGCGCGCCAGTTCGGCGGCCAGCCAGGCCGCCTCTTCGGACGAGGCGGTGGCGTGGACGACGACATGCCCGAGCGTCCAGGCCAGGTCCACGGCCTCGGCCTCGCTGGCGGCGCTGTCATGGGCGTCGGGGTCCAGCGGCACGAAGACCACGTCGGCGTCAACGGCCTCGGCGATCAGACCGAGCATGCCGTCCACCATTTCGTCGGTCAGCCGGCGCAGGTCGGCCGGGGTGAGGGCCTGCACCAGCTCGGCCATGGTCAGCTCTTTGCGCCGCACGGGCGAAAAATCTAGCATGGGAACAAACCTTCCTGGCGGGATGTTGCCGGAAATCCTATCACTCGGGAGCAAGAACGTATATGGCGCGGAATACTCGGAATCTCAGGACAATCGTCACGCGTAGCCTGGCCGCAGCCGGCCTGCTGGCCGCCGCCGTCCTGGCGGGCGCCGCTGTCTTTCTGGCGACACCGGCGCCCCTGTTGCCGGAAGCTTCCGCCGCGCAGCGCTCGACGGACCGCGTGCTGTACTCGGAGGAACGGGGCTGGCTGACGTTCACGCCCGCCGCCGGCCAGCCGGAGACAGGCTTGATCTTTTATCCGGGCGGCCGGGTGCCGCCGGCCGCCTACGCGCCGGCGGCGGCGGCCTTGGCCGAACGCGGCTACCTGGCCGTGATCGTGCCGATGCCGCTGAACCTGGCCGTCCTCGGCGCTGACCGCGCGGCGGCCGTGCAGGCCGCGCACCCCGAGATCACCCGCTGGGCCATCGGCGGCCACTCTCTGGGCGGGGCCATGGCCGCCCAGTACGCGGCCGATCATCCGGGCGCGGTCCAGGGCCTGCTGTTCTGGGCCAGCTACGCGCCGGCCAGCCTGGCCGGCCAGAACCTGCGGGTCGTCAGTGTGTATGGCTCGCTGGAGACGGGGCGCGCCAGTTTCACCTCGCCCGAAGCGCGCGCCAACCTGCCCGCTGAGGCCGTCTTCGTGGAGATCACGGGCGGCAACCACGAACAGTTCGGCTACTACACCGGCCAGCCCAATGACCCGCCGGCCGCGCTCCCGCGCGCCGACCAGCAGGCCCAGGCCGTGGCCGCCGCCGCCCAGCTGCTGGAAATTTTGAGCGCGGCGCCGGCGCCCTAAGCGCCGGCTTTGTAGGCGGCCAAGGTGCGCGCCTTGACTGCGGCCCGATCCACAATCGGCGTCGGATAATCCCGGCCGATGACGCAGCCGACCTGGTGCTGGATCAGCGGCGGCATTTTCCACGGCGCGTGCAGGTACTCGTCCGGCACGGCCGCCAGCTCCGGCACGAAGCGCCGGAGGTAGCGGCCGGCCGGGTCGAACTTCTGGCTCTGCAGCACCGGATTGAAGATGCGGAAATAGGGCGCGGCGTCGGTGCCGGTGCCGGCCGTCCATTGCCAGCCCCCGTTGTTGGCGGCGGGGTCGCCGTCCACCAGCTGCTCCATAAACCACTGCTCGCCCAGCCGCCAGTCGATCAGCAGGTCCTTCACCAGGAAAGAAGCCGCGATCATGCGGGCGCGGTTGTGCATCCAGCCGGTCTGAGCCAGTTGGCGCATGGCGGCGTCCACTACCGGATAGCCGGTGCGGCCGGCCTGCCAGGCCGCGAAATCCTCCGGCGCCGTCCGCCAGGCGATGGCGCGCAGGTTGGGGTTGAAGGCTGTTTGGAGCACGTGCGGAAAGTGGTAGAGCACGGCGATGTAGAACTCGCGCCAGATCAGCTCGGTGAGCCACGTCCCGGCGCCGTTGGCCGGCTGCGGGGCACGGCCGGCGGCCTCCAGCGCGGCGACGGCCGCGGTGCGGGCCGAGAGCAGCCCAAAGCGGAAATACGGCGACAAGCTGGACGTGCCCGCCTCCGCCAGCTGGTTGCGGCCCTCGGCGTAGGCGTGGATGGGGCCGGCCAGGAAGCGCTCCAGCCGGCGGCGCGCCTCGGCCTCGCCGGCCGGGAAATCCGCCGGGGCCTCGCCGGCCGGCAGCGGCTCAGAGGCCAGGGCCGGGCTGACGGCGGGCAGGCGGGCCGGCGCCGGCTCCAGGTCGGCTGGCGTGGGCCGGCGCAGGGCGTGCCAGGCCTTGCTGAACGGCGTGAAGACCGTGTACGGCCCGCCGGCCGCTTTTTGCACATTGGCCGGGTGGTGGACGGTGAGCCCGCCGGTGAGGGTCAGCGGCAGAACCCCCTGCACGGCGGCATCCCGCCGGCGCGCGTAAGGGCTGTGGTCTTCCTCGGCAAAGAGGCCGTTGGCCTGCGTCTCGGCCGCCAGCTGCGCCAGGACCTCGGCCGGCCGGCCGGTCCGCACCACCAGCCGTGAACCGCGCGCCCGCAGTTCGGCGTCCAGGCTCCGTAAACTCGCGTACAGGAAGGCCTGCCGGCGCTGCGCGCGGGCGTGGTAGCGCGAGCCGCTGGCGGCCGGGTCCAGGATGAAGACCGGGACGACGGCGCCGTGCCGCAGGGCGGCCTGCAAGGCGGGGTTATCGGTGAGGCGCAGATCGCGTCGGATCCACCACAGGCTGGTTGGGAGGGCGGGCTTGGCCCTGGCTGAGGACATGGACGTTTCTCCCGGCCCAGAAAAAGGGCCAGGAAAATCTATCACGGCCGGGGCCGGTTGGCTGGCGGGTCAGGCGGCGGGGCCGCGCAGCAGGCGCAGGCGCAGCAGGTTGAGGAGGGAAGTGCCCGCCCATTGGCCGAGGTAGCCCGGCGGCCCGCCGTACCCGTGGGTGCGGGCGTCCACTGTTTGGCCGTCGGCCAGGGCGATCTCAATCGTCTGCTTATCCGGGGTGCGCGTGACGCGCGCCGCCAGGCCAAAGTCGGCGCCGCGGGCGGCGCGGACCTGGGCGGCGGCCTCGGCCGGCGCCTGACTGTCCAGCAGTGGCGCGGGGCCGCGGTAGACCTGGGCGGCCAGCGGCAGCACGGCCAGCCGGGCGTTGAGGCGGCCGTCGGTGCCGGCCTCGGCCACGGCCAGGGTCAGGCCGCGTTCCGCCAGCAGTTGGCTGACGACCTCTTCCAAGCTGACCGCGCCCTCGGCGAAGATGAACTCGCCCAAGGCGGCCCGCACCTGGGCCTCCACCGGCGCGATCAAGGCGTCGGCCTCGGCCTCGCCGGCGGCCTTGGCCGTGATGCGCACGTCCACCTGGCCGGCGTGGGCGGCCAGGCCGACGCGCGGATTGGCCAGCTTCTCGAGTTCGCCGATCTTCTCGTCGATCAGGCTTTCGCCCAGGCCGACCGTGCGCAGAATGCGCGCCTTCAGCACGCCCGTCAGGCTGAAACGCTGGCGCAGGTAGGGCAGGATGGCGTGGGCCAGCAGGTGCTCCATTTCGCGCGGCACGCCCGGCAAGGCGGCCACGGCGCCGGCTGGATGCTCCACGATGAAGGCCGGGGCCGTGCCAACCGGGTTCTCCACCGGCAGCGCGCCGGCCGGGATGTGCGCCTGGATGCGGTTGTTCTCAGTGGGCGGGCGCCCGAACTTGCGGAAGCGTGCCGTGATCTGATCCCACAGCTCGGGCCGGAATTCCAGGCCGCGGCCGAAGGCGCGCGCCACAGCCTCGCGGGTCGGGTCGTCCACGGTCGGGCCGAGGCCGCCGGTGGTGATCACCACCGGTGAACGGGCGGCCGCCTCCCGCACCAGGCCGGCGATGGCGTCGAGGTCGTCGCCGATCGCCGAGATACGCGCCACTTCCAGGCCGATCGTGCGCAGCTGGCGGGCGATGTGGGCGGAGTTGGTGTCGGCGATTTCGCCGAGCGTCAGCTCGCTGCCGATGGCGATGAGTTCAGCGTGCATGAGGAGGAAAGATGGCGGGACGGATCACCGGCCGCTGCTGGCGGGGCTGCGGCGGGCCGTGATCCGTGCGCGGTGGGCGGCTCAGCGCCGGCGGTTGCCGTACAGCAGCTCTTCGCGGATGAGCAGATCGGTGTTGCGGATCTTGAGCGCCAGGTCGGCGGCCAGGTTGCGCATCAGCCGGTAACCCAGGGAGGGGTTGGCCTCGCACAGCGTAACCAGTTTGTCGCGCGGGATGACCAGCAGCGTGGTGTTGTTGGCCGCGCAGCGGGCGGTGGCGGAGCGCAGGCCCTGATCCACCAGGGCCACCTCGCCAAACGACTGACCCCGGCGCAGCGTGGTGATGGTGACCGGCCCGGTCGGGCGCGTGCCGGCGTCGCCGACCAAGGCCGGATCCACCTGAATTTCCACTTCGCCCTGGACGATGACGTACAGTTCGTCGCTGGCCGTGTTCTCCTCGAAGATGAGGTCGCCGGCGTTGCAGCGGCGTTCCTGGCACAGCCCCTGGATCGCCAACATTTCGTCGGGGGAGAGGTCGTACAGGATATCGGTTTGCTTAAAGATACTGGCGACAGACATGCTCGCCTCTAGTCCTCGTTCATTAAGCCTGGATGAGGGGATAGTGTAACATACAAGTAGGGGGCTGCCAATTTTGCGCCGGCGCGGCGCGCCGAACGGAGTCCGCCCATGCGAATCGGGATGCTGGTGGATATGTATAAGCCGAACATCAGCGGGGTGACGAACTACGTCGCGCTGAACAAGGCTTGGCTGGAGCAGCACGGCCACACGGTCGGCGTGTTCACCTTCGGCAACCCGGAGTATGCCGACGACGAGCCAGGCATTTACCGCTCACCCGGGCTGCCATTGAACGTGAATGACACCGGATTCAACCTGTCCTTCCGCTACTCGGCCGAAGCGCGCCGCCAATTGGAGACGATGGAGGTGGCGCACGTCCACCACGCCTTCTTGAGCGGACCGCTGGCACTGCGTTACTGCAAGCCGGCCGGCATCCCGATCGTCTTCACCAACCACACCCGCTTTGACCTGTACATGGAGCACTATCTGCCGCCGCTGGTGCCGGATGCCTTGGGCGAGTCCTTTATCAAGGCCTATCTGCCCACCTTCTGCCAACAGTGCAATCTGGTGATCGCGCCTTCGGCCGGCACGGCGGAGGTCATGCGCGACCTGGGCGTCCACACGCCGGTGCAGGTCATCCCCAACGGCGTGGACCTGACGCCGTTTGTGGCGCCGCCGCCGTTGACGCGGACGGCGGCCGGCCTGCCGGAAGCGGCCGTGGTGCTGATGTACACGGGCCGGCTGAGCCCCGAAAAGAACCTGGCCTTCCTGCTGCGGGCCTTTTTTGGAGTGGCGGCCGCCCAGCCGGAGGTGGTGCTGGCCGTGGTGGGCGACGGCTCAGAGATGGAGAACCTGCGCGATCAGGCCGCCCATTCCGGCTTCAACGATCGGGTCTTTTTTCTCGGGCGGGTGGATTATCAGTTGATCCCGGCCTATCTGCGCCTGGCCGACGTCTTCGTCACGGCCTCCCAGACCGAGGTCCACCCCTTCTCGCTGATCGAAGCGCTGGCCTCGGGCGTGCCGGCTTTGGGTATCGCCTCGCCCGGCGTGAGCGACACCCGGGTGGACGGCGAGAACGGGCTGGTGAGCGGCCCGGACATCGCCGCCTTCACGGCCAAGCTGATGCGGCTGGTGATGGAGCCGGAGACGCGCCAGCGCCTGGGGGCCGCCGCCCGCCTCAGCGCGCGCCAGTACGACATTAACCACACGGCCCAGGCCGTCCTGGTCGAATACCAGCGCCTGGCGGCTGAGCGCCAGCACGCGCAATCGGGCTGGGCGCGCCTGCGCCGCGGCCTGCGGCAGTGGCTGCTGCCCCGGCCGGCCGAGGAGCATCGGTGAGCACGGCGCGCCAGGCCCTGGGCCGGCGCGGCGAGGCCTTGGCCGCCGACAAGCTGGTGAGCCTGGGGCATCAGGTGGTGGCGCGCAATTACCGCTGCCCGGCCGGCGAACTGGATCTGGTGACGCGCTGCGCCGCGGCCTGGGTGTTTGTGGAGGTCCGGACCCGGCGGGGCCGGACGCGCGGCACGCCGGAAGAGTCGCTCACGCCGCGCAAG
Organism: Anaerolineales bacterium; assembly: GCA_016789165.1. Classification (GTDB taxonomy): domain Bacteria; phylum Chloroflexota; class Anaerolineae; order Anaerolineales; family UBA6663; genus SpSt-583. The sequence continues at coordinate 6,210 of JAEURL010000137.1, forward strand.
CGCCGGCACCTGGTGGCGGCCGCGCAGTCTTATCTGCAGGCCCACGCCCTGGACGACGTGCCCTGGCGTATCGACCTGGTGGCCGTCGAATTCGCCCCGGACGGCGCGCTGCTGCGCGTGGACGTGATCGAAAATGCCGTGACCGGCTGAAGCGCCGGCCAGCCGTCCCTGATCCTATGCGGGCCCCATCCCCATCCGTCATTTTCCTGGTCGGCCCCACCGCCGTGGGCAAGACCGCCCTGGCGCTGGCGCTGGCCGAGCGCCTGCCGGCCGAAATCGTCTCGGCGGATTCGCGCTACTTGTACCGCGGCCTGGACATCGGCACCGCCAAGCCCACGCCGGCCGAACGCGCCCGCGTCCCCCATCACCTGATCGATGTCACCACCCCGGACCAACCCTGGACCCTGGCCGACGTGCAGCAGGCGGCGGCGGCGGCCATCGCCGACATTCTGGCCCGCGGCCGCCGGCCGTTGGTGGTGGGCGGCACCGGCCAGTACATCCGCGCCCTGCTGGAGGGCTGGCAGGCGCCGGGCGGCGCGCCCGCGCCCGAGCTGCGCGCCGCGCTGGAGGCCGACCTGGTCCGCGGGGGCGTGGCGGCGCTGGCGGAGCGCCTGCGCGCCCTCGACCCGGCCTCGGCCGAGCAGGTGGACCTGCGCAATCCCCGGCGCGTGATCCGGGCGCTGGAGGTGGTGCTGAGCACGGGTGAGTCGTTTGCCGCCCAGCGCCGCAAACAGCCGCCGGCCTGGACGGCCCTGCAGATCGGCCTGAGCCGGCCGCGCCCCGAGCTGTATGCGCGCATCGACGGGCGCATTGACGCGATGCTGGCCGCCGGCCTGGTGGCTGAGGTGCGCGGCCTGGCCGAGCGCGGCTACGGCTGGGAGCTGCCGGCCATGACCGCCCTGGGGTATCGGCAGATCGGGGCTCACCTGCGCGGCGAGTGCGACCTGGCCGAGGCGGTCCGCCGGCTGCGCCACGACACGCGCGTCTTCGTCCGCCGGCAGGCCAACTGGTTCAAGCCCGCCGACCCGGACCTGCACTGGTGGGAGGCCGGCCGCACGGACCCGGCTGAACTGGCCGAGTGGCTGGCCGCGCGCCTGGAACGCGGGCCGTAGTACAATCCGCGCCGTGCGCAGACTGCTTCCCTGGCTGCTTATCCTGCAGCTGGCCTTCACGCCGGCCTTTGGCCCGGCACCCCGGCCGGCGGCCCAGACCCTGACCGTCAACCAGCTCATGGCCCGGATGACCCCGGCTGAGAAGGTCGGTCAGTTATTCATGGTCACGTTCTATGGGCCGACGGCGGAGACGGGCTCGGAGATCGAGCGTCTCATCAGCCAGCAGCGGGTGGGGGGCGTGGCCATCCTGGC